>URQO01000003.1 GCA_900550135.1 uncultured Eubacterium sp. | reverse complement strand
TGCCCACAAGAATGGGAATAGTTGAGATACTAATGGAGCTTTCCAAAGCCGTCTGTCTGCTTATGTAACTTATAAATAGACACACAGTAAAGGGGGTGTTACATTATGTTAAATACTGATGTGTTAAATGATGTGATGTTCCAGCGAGGTAAGGTGTTGGAATATGAATAAAACGAAGATAAGAGCAACGGAACAGCCGATTGCTGTTGATATAGAGGGACTGTCTGCTAGGTTATCTTGTGGTCGTGCTACTGCAAGAAAGATTGGCGAGCAGGCAGGAGCAAAAATTGTGATAGGTCGCAGGGTTCTTTATTCCATAGAAAAAGTCAAGAAATACTTGTTATATTTGGAAGAATAGAGCGATTTTCTATTTATGTTCTCTGGCGTGTGTAGTATAATAAGAAAGGACAAAGCACGCTGTGAGAACAAGAAAAGAGGCTTTTTCAGAAAGGAATGGTTCTCATGGCAATTAGTAGAAAAGACCCAAAAGGAAGAAAATTAAGAGAGGGCGAAAACTGGCGTAATGATGGAAGATACAGTTATCGTTATACAGATGTAAGAACAGGCAAGAGATTGACAGTCTATGCACAAGATTTACCAGAGCTTCGAGAAAAAGAGAAGTAGATTGCAAAAGATATGGAAGATAATATATTGACAGACGGAGCAATCAAAAAAATGACGCTTAACACGTTGTTTGAGCGTTATATGGCAACTCGTGAGCTGGCTGATACTACAAGAGTTAGTTATGTTCGTGCTTGGGAAAACAGAGTAAAAGACGAGATTGGAAATATTAAAGTTGTTCAGCTTTTACCCTCACATATTAAAGCGTATTATGCGAAACTTTCCAAAGCTGGATATGCTTATTCTACAATCAAGTATATTCACAACCTGCTTTATCCTGCATTAGAAATGGCTGTTGATGATGATATTATCCGAAAGAACCCTGCAAAAAGTTCCATTAGTGATTATGGAAAACCAGCAGAGGAAAAAGAAGCCTTAACAGTTTCTCAACAAGAAAAGTTTATGGAGTTTGTAAAACAGAGCAATGTCTATAACACATATTATCCTATGTTTACCATAATGATTGGTACGGGGTTAAGATGTGGGGAGCTTATTGGTCTTACATGGAAAGATATAAACATCAAGGCAAAAACGGTTAATGTAGACCACCAGCTCATTTATAAGAATTTAGGCGACGGTTGCAAGTTCCATATCTCAACACCAAAAACGTCGTCGGGTATTCGTATTATACCTATGACACAAGAAGTTGCAAAAGCCTTTGAGGAACAAAGAAAAATCAATTTTATGCTTGCAAAGGATAAGAGCATTGAGGTGGACGGGTGTTCGGGGTTTGTCTTTACAGCAAAATCGGGCAGACCGCTTATGCCGAATGGCGTAAATAGTGTTTTATACAACATTGTAGACGCATATAACAAAACCGAAGTAGAGAGAGCAAAAAAAGAGCATAGGAAAGCAGAGCTGTTACCAAAGTTTTCAGCTCATGTAATGCGTCACACAGCTTGTACCAGAATGGCAGAGTGCCGTATGGACGTAAAAGTTCTTCAATATATTATGGGACACGCTCATATAGATGTAACAATGGAAGTGTATAACCATATTGGAGAGCTGACAAGGATTGAAAATGAGATTGCAAGACTAGATAGTATGGTGTTAAATGCTTGACACCACAAAAAGAGAAATTGGTGTCAAATTGGTGTCAAAACAGAAAAAATCACAATTTCAAAAGAAATAAGATACTGCAAACCATTGATTTTAAAGGGTTTGCAAAAAAAATCTCAAAAAATTAGCACTTATCTCTTGACAGTGCTAACAAAAAGGACTATAACATAATTGTACAAAGAAAAAAGGTACAAAATAAATACCGAAAGGCAAAAGGTCTCAACGTGATGGCGCACAACAATCGCTACGCCGTAGCGCATGACAAATTAAAAGTTAGTTATGTAATATGGAAGGAGAGATGACTTATGATGATGCCTAGTATTTTTGGAGAAAGTTTATTTGACGACTTTATGGATGATTTTTCAAGAGGATTTCAGTTTCCGGAGTTTCCTGAATTTCAGGATGTTGACAAGAAGCTGTATGGCAAACATGCCAAGAACTTAATGAAGACGGATGTTAAGGAGACTGATAGTGGTTATGAAATTGATATGGATCTTCCGGGATTCAAAAAAGATGAAATAAAGATGAAACTTGAAAATGGTGTATTGACAATCAACGCATCAAAAGGTTTAGACAAAGACGAAAAAGACAAGAAAGGTAAATATGTTAGACGTGAACGTTATGCCGGAAGTCTTACAAGAAGTTTTTATGTTGGCGATCAGGTAACAGAAAAGGATGTTCATCCAAAATATGAAAATGGTATTTTATCCTTTACAGTTCCAAAGGAGAACAAACAGATAGAGGAAAAACACAATTATATAGCAATTGAATAAATTCCATGAAGGAAAGTAAAAAACTAGTATAAATGCAAAAAAACTCTCAGGTGCAAAAAGCCTGAGAGCTTTTTATGTTTACAATATACTTTCCAAGTTTTGATTTTTCTAAAAACAAGGAGAGTGGCAACAAAAAATATATTCTATTGTAGTTATAAAACGTTGTTTAAATTATCACAATATAATATAATAATGTTACTATTAAAGAAACGGTAGAATTTTAACAAAAAATAGGAGTTTTTATGAAGAAAATAATAAGTTTATGTATGGTGATTATATTGGCCCTTTCCATGATTCCAAATGGAACAATATATGGTGAAAACTATGCAGGTTTGAATTTACAGAGTTTAGAAGGAGAATGTAATTTTACAAACCTTATTGTGTTTGCAAGGTTTTCAGACGAAGATGAGTTTGTAGACAATGAATACAGTGGAAATTCTGTTAGAAAAATCACAGACAATTCTTACAACAATGCAGATTTTAATGTTTCAGATTATTATGAAACTGCTTCAAATGGAAAGTTACATATGAATAGTGTGTATTTATTCGACAAGGGTGGTTCTATACAATTGTCACATCCAAGAGGTTACTATGCTGAATACAGCGATGAAAATCCTGAAGGCTATACGGACAATGGCGAAAAATCACAGCGTATGTACGAACTAAAAACAGACTGGTCTGAAGCTATAAACAGAGCTATATTAGCGGGCAATGTGATTACAAATTATGATGGTACAAAAAAGTACAACTTTTCTGAACTTGATAAAAACAACGATGGGGCAATTGATGCAATCACCATTATTTACAAAAATACAACTCAGAGTATTTCTGTGGGTTGGTCCTCCCCTTTATGGAATTATAAGGATTATGCAGATTACGTAAAAATAAATGCAGATGGAAAAACAATTACAAGTAAAAACTATGTACAGGTGACAAATTCTTATAATTATTTATACAAGGATAATCGGGAAAACGTGATTTTGCCTATGGCAGTGGCGACTCATGAAATGGGGCACATTTTAGGATTTAAGGATTTGTACAATAGCTCAAATAGTTCGCCGGTATATTATATGTCTGCAATGGCAAAGCATACATCACCTGTGCCACAGTTTATATCTGTAAAAGAAAGAGAAGCAAAGGGGTGGCTTACATCTGACAATGTTAAAACAATTTATCAAAATGGACAGTATACCTTAAAGGAAGCATCGACTAGAGGAGATTCACAGATAGTCGGATACAAATTAAATTTAAAAGGAACCGATAAAACACTGTACTTAGAATATAGAAATTTTGGAACAGGTGGTAATAAGTATGATTGTCAGTCAAAAGAATTGTATAAAACAGAAGGAACGAAGCTAAAAGGATTGACAATTGGTTCAGGACTTGTTTGCTATTTGGTGGACAAAGACACAAAATTCCCAAACAATATGGGATGCGTTGCAGGAAAGTGGAATTATGAAACATTAGGTGGCACATATGCAACAAAATCTGACGCACCATTAAAGCTGAATCAGAGCTTGGAAATAACTGATGATATGTATATTGAAGTCACAAACATAACTGATAATCAATTAACATTTAAAATAGAAGGTGATTTTGAAGATCAACAGACTGAAACTAAAGAGATATCAGACAGGGAAAAATATGATGGAAGGGACGATGGCATAGTAACACCTGTAAAAGATCAGGGAGATACCAATTTGTGTTGGGCATATTCAAGCATTGCAGCAGCAGAATCATCCATTTTGAAAAGTGGAATTGATTCTACAGTAACAAAAGATACACTATCATTAAATCCGATGGCGGCAGCTTATAGGGTTTTTAAGAGAGAAAGCGATCCATTGGGAAATACAGATGGAGACTGGCAATCAGTAAATTATTTGATGCAGTCAGGAGACCCGCTAAAAATTGCCAAGTTATATTCAATGTGGTGGGCACCGGTATCGGGTAATGTGGTTACCACAAACCCATATGATAATCCGTCATATAGATTTGAAAATGCAATTTATATACCTGAAAACAAATCAAATCCGGAAGAATACATTAGGTCAATAAAAAAAGCCATAGCAAAATATGGGGCAGTAACATTTCAGTACAATAATGCAAGAGAAACGTTATACTACAATCCAAAGAATGAACATAGCAGTACAATTTCTCCCCATGCATGCACAATCGTTGGATGGGATGACAATATTCCATCAGACAAATTTGTACCAAATGGTGCTACCAAAAATGGTGGTTGGCTTGTAAAAAACAGTTACAAATCATTGGAGTATTTTTGGCTGTCATATGACAATACAAGCAGTTGTTCTTATGCATTTTCATTTGCACCAAAGGATAAGTATGATTTTAATTATTACTATGATGGAAGCATGGACGATTTCCCATTAAGAAAAGATAAGTCAGTGGCAAATGTATTTAAAGCAAAAAAATCTGATAATCTAAAAGACGAATATATAAAAGCAGTAAATGTGGCTATTGGTGGTGAAAATGTAACCGCTAAAGTGGAGATATACAAAAATGTAGATTATCCTTATGGTGGACAAGAAAATGTACCAGTTTCAGGTGGTTATCTGGCAAATACTACAACGGCATATTTTGAAAATAGCGGATATGTAACAATAGAACTGAATCAGCCGGTAAAAATCGAAAAAGACCAATGGTTCTCTGCAATAGTAAGTGTTTCAAATGAAAAGGGCGACGCCAAAATAATGACTTCATATAAAAATGGCAGGGAAATGTCATATATAAACAACGGTAGTGGATGGACACAACTTAAAAATTATGTAGGAAGAATAAAGGTATACACAAAATTGGAGAACAAAGTGGAGAATCCAACTATAGAAGTGCCTACAACGGAAGCACCAACCACAACTGAAGTGCCTACAACAAAAGCACCAACCACAGCGGAAGTGACAACAACATCAGAGCCAACAACAGAAGCACCAACCACAGCAGTGACAACAACACCAAAGCCAACAACGGAAGTGACAACTACATTAGAACCAACAACTGAGAAACAAACTGAGGCAACTGTCACAGTAGAACCCACAACTGAAATATTGACTACAGAAAATACAACATCAGAAACTACTGTAGAAAATCAAACAACTGACGAAACAACATCAGAAAAAGAACCAACTACAACTTTTGGACAGATTGTAACAAAGGAAAATGAACCAACAACTAACAGAAAAACTACAACTCGTGTTGCTGGTGCAAATAAAAAGAGTTTAAAGCAAACAAAAATTCTAAAAGTAAAAAAACTTAAAAATAGAAAAGTTAGAATTACTTTTAAAAAGGTAAGTAAGGCTAAAATATATCAGATACAGTATTCAACTGACAGAAAATTTAAGAAAAACGTAAGAACAAAACGTACAGGAAAGAATACATATCTGTTAAGAAAATTACGTGTTAGAAAAAGATATTATGTAAGAGTGAGAGCAATATCCGGAATAACAAAAGGTAGATGGAGTAAGGCGAGAAAGTTTAAGGTTTAAAATGTCAAAAAGCAGTTATTTTCAATCTACTCTTGAATTATGACAGAATTAGTCTTACAATAATACGGAACAATTTAAACGCAGGGGAGCTTGTAGGCAGGCTGAGAGGAAGTCATCAACTTCGACCCTTAAACCTGATTTGGATAATGCCAACGTAGGAAAGCAAAGTGATTTATTACGGACAGACCAGATTAGGTTTGTCCGTTTTTTATGTATTAGGAGGAACACAAATGTTAAAAGAATGTTTTGAAAATGTAAGAAAAAATGTACCATTGGTACACAACATTACCAATTATGTAACTGTAAATGACGTGGCAAACGTATTATTAGCATGTGGGGGAAGCCCTATTATGTCTGACGATATAGATGATGTAGAAGATATTACATCAATATGCGGTGGACTTAATATTAATATCGGTACACTTAACAAAAACACAATCCCTTCAATGTTTGCAGCAGGAAAAAAGGCAAACAGTCTTGGACATGTGGTTTTATTAGACCCTGTTGGAGCAGGTGCAAGTAAGTTAAGAACAGACACTGCAAACAAATTAATTGAGCAGGTTGACTTTGATGTAATTAGAGGCAACATTTCCGAAATTAAAACATTGATGGTAGGAAGTGGAAGCACAAAGGGTGTCGATGCCGATGTGGCTGACAGAGTAACAGATGAAAATCTTGATGAAACAATTGCAAAATTAAAGGCATTTTCAAAGGCAACAGGTAGCATTATAGCTGTAACAGGAGCTATCGATTTGGTTTGTGACAGTGAAAAGTGCTATGTTATCAGAAACGGCAGACCTGAAATGAGTTCTATTACAGGAACAGGTTGCCAGCTTTCAGGAATGATGACAGCATTTGTTGTGGCAAACAAAGAAAACAAATTGGAAGCAGCAGCTGCAGCAGTATGTACAATGGGGCTTGCAGGAGAAATTGGATTTGAAAGAATGCAGGAAGGCGACGGAAATTCAACATACAGAAACAGAATTATCGATGCTATCTACAACATGGATGGATATACATTGGAAAAAGGAGCAAAATATGAAATCAAGTAACACAACACCTGATGAATTATTGCTTTATGCAGTAACTGACAGGGCATGGCTAAATGGCGAAACACTTTATCAGCAGGTTGAAAAAACACTAAAGGGTGGAGCAACATTTATACAGCTTAGAGAAAAAAAACTTGATGAAGAAAGTTTTTTACATGAAGCAATTGAAATAAAAGAATTGTGTAAAAAATACAATGTACCATTTGTAATAAATGACAATGTTGACATTGCTTTAGAAATGGATGCAGATGGAGTTCATGTAGGACAAAGCGACATGGAAGCCGGAGATGTTAGGGCAAAGCTTGGAGATGACAAGATTATCGGTGTGTCTGCGCAGACAGTAGACCAGGCTATTCTTGCCGAAAAACATGGAGCAGATTATCTGGGAGTAGGAGCAGTATTTCCTACAGGTTCAAAAGATGATGCAGAAGATGTATCTTACGACACATTAAAAGCAATTTGTCAGGCAGTTAGCATTCCTGTGATTGCCATTGGTGGCATTACAAAGGACAACATAAAGGATTTGGCTGACAGTGGAATCTGCGGTATTGCAGTAATTAGTGCAATATTCGCACAAAAGGACATTGAAGCGGCTACAAAGGAATTGAAAGAAAAAACAATTGCAGCAGTAAAATAAATGGTAAAACAAAAACAATTGTAGCATTAAGATAAACAATTACAGAAATAAATTGTAAAAACTGTAGCAATAAATATTAAAAAGTGAACAAGGCGGCAAATCGGGGGCACCACTTTTTGTCGCCATATAAAACAATAGATAAACTATTGACCACATAGAAAAGGAGAAAAAACATGAACACAGCATTAACAATTGCAGGAAGTGATTCTTGTGGAGGCGCCGGAATACAAGCAGATATAAAGACAATGACAGCAAATGGAGTTTATGCCATGAGTGCCATTACAGCTTTAACTGCTCAAAATACTACCGGCGTATCAGACATTTATGAAGTAAGCCCTGAGTTTTTAGAGGCACAGCTTACAGCTATTTTTGAGGATATTAAACCAGATGCCATTAAAATTGGTATGGTATCATCAAGTGAATTAATCAAAACAATAGCTGTAAATCTTAAAAAGTACAATGGAAAAAATATTGTATTGGACCCGGTAATGGTGGCAACAAGTGGAGCAAAATTAATTAGCGATGACGCTATTGCCACATTAAAAGAAGACCTCATACCACTGGCAACAGTGATTACACCAAATATTCCGGAAGCAGAAGTATTGTCAGAAATGACTATAAGCAATGAAGAAGACATGATAAAGGCAGCAGCATACATCAGCGAAAAGTATAATTGTGCTGTATTGTGCAAAGGTGGGCATAGTATAAATGACGCAAACGATTTGCTATATAGCAATGGAACATATCACTGGTTTTACGGAAAAAGAATAGACAATCCAAATACTCATGGAACAGGATGCACTCTTTCCAGTGCCATTGCCTCAAACCTTGCAAAAGGAAGAGACTTAAATGAATCAGTAGAAAAGGCAAAAGCATATATTTCAGGAGCACTTTCGGCAATGCTTGATTTGGGAAAGGGCAGTGGTCCAATGAATCACGCATTTGCAATTAAAGGCGAATATTAAAAAGGAAAGAGGACGGATAAATGGAAAAAAAAGGAACATCAGTATTTAGTAACAGTTTGATCTGGTTTGGTGCAGGAGTATCAATTGCAGAAATAGTAACAGGAACATATTTAGCAACCCTTGGTCTTACAAAGGGAATTTTGGCAACAATAGTGGGACATATTATTGGTTGTACTTTGTTGTTTTTGGCAGGTATCATTGGTGCAAAAACAAAGAAAAGTGCAATGGAAACTGTAAAAATCAGTTTTGGACAAAAAGGCAGTATAATATTTTCTATATTAAACGTAGTACAGCTTGCAGGTTGGACGGCCATTATGATATATGATGGTGCAATATCAGCCGATGGAATATGGAACACAGGAAAATGGGTATGGTGTATAGTTATAGGCGCACTTATTATTTTGTGGATTATTATTGGAATAAGTAACATTGAAAAAATAAATGTTGTTGCGATGACAGCTTTGTTTATTTTAACAATTATTTTGTGCAAGGTTGTGTTTATTGATAATCATACAATGACAAAGGTAGCAGCAGATGGATTGACATTTGGGGCAGCAGTAGAGCTTGCCGTTGCAATGCCACTTTCATGGTTGCCACTTATTAGTGATTATACAAGAGAGGCCGAAAAACCTGTAAAAGCAACAGCAGCCAGTGCCATTGTGTATGGTCTTGTAAGTTGTTGGATGTACATTATCGGTATGGGCGCAGCAATCTTTACACAGAATGCGGGCATTGATCAGATTATGTTAAAAGCAGGTCTTGGTATTGCAGGACTTTTGATTATCGTATTTTCTACAGTTACAACTACATATTTGGACGCATATTCAGCAGGTATTTCAAGTGAAACTATTTCACACAAAATCAAAGGAAAATACATGGCTATTGTAGTTACCATTATTGGAACAATTGCAGCCATAGTTTATCCAATGGATGACATTACAGATTTCCTATATTTGATAGGCTCTGTGTTTGCACCAATGATTGCAATTCAGATTGCAGATTTCTTTATTCTTAAGAAAAACAGTGATGACAAAAATGTTGAAATTGTCAACGTTATAATCTGGGTAATAGGTTTTGCATTGTATAGATATTTAATGACAGTGGATATTATTGTTGGTAATACATTACCTGATATGGTTATTACAATTATTGTTTGTGTAATTGCAAATCAAATTGTTAAAGTAAAGGGTAATGTTGAATAGAGCCTGTTTAATGAGAAGTAGCGTTAAATAATTATGTTTATAAAATAATAATGCATAAATTATGCTAATGTAAAAAATAAAGTTGTTGAAGAAATAGGAGAGAAAATGGCAGTAGGTTTTATCTTTGATGTAGACGGAACGATTCTTGATTCCATGTCTATTTGGATGGATGCAGGAAATTTATATCTAAACAGTTTGGGCATTGAAACTGATGAAAATATTGGAGAAGTGTTGTTTGACATGACTATGATTGAGGGAGCAAATTACCTTAAAAATAAATATCATATGAACTTGACTATAGAGCAGATATGTGAAGGTATAAATGATACTGTGTATGATTATTATAAAAATAAGGCACAGTTAAAATCTGGTATAAAAGAGTTTATCATACTTGCACATAAGCAAAATATTCCAATGACTATTGCTACATCTACAGACAGACCTATGATAGAGGCAGCGTTAAAAAGGCTTGATTTATACAAATATTTTGATGATATTTTTACTACAACTGAAGTAGGAAAGGGAAAAAATCATCCTGACATATTTATAAGAGCCATGGAAAAAATGCACACATCTTTTGAAAATACATGGATGTTTGAGGATGCATCATATTCTCTTGAAACAGCAAAAAAAATAGGCATAAAAACTGTTGGCATATACGACCAATCCAGTGCTAACTGTCAGGAACAGTTAAAGAAAGTTTCAGATATTTACATTAATAACTGGTCAGATAGTAGCATGCTGTTAAATACAATAATGAATTATAAATAGTTTTTAAAGCTAAATATATGGAGTTAAAAGATTCCGGTATAAATACAATTTTGAAAGATTGAAATTGATTTATGCCGGAATTTTTTGCGTAATTAGAAAAAATTTTAGAAACAAAGCATAAAATTATAAATAACAAAAGTAACTATTTTAGCTACAGATATGATACAATAAAGCCAGATGATTTGATTAAATTACAGGAGAAATATAATGCCAAAATATAATGATTTATCCAGAGAAATACAGGAAAAAATACAATCAGACCGTGAAAATCACTGGGTCAATCCATATGCATTCAAAAATGAAGATGCACTTCGCAGGAAGATGGACTGGGACAAAAACAAGCTTTTAAGACCTTCATTTGTACGTGACTGCGAAAAGATTATTCATCTGCCCATGTACAACAGATATGCAGACAAGACCCAGGTATTTTCGTTATATAGAAATGATGACATTTCAAGACGTTCCAGTCATGTGCAATTGGTATCAAGAATAGCCAGAAATATAGGTAGTCTTTTGGGACTGAATATTGATTTAATAGAGGCAATATCTTTGGGGCATGATATTGGTCATACACCATTTGGACATGCAGGTGAATACAAACTTAATCAGCTTTATTATGGAAATACCGGTAGATTTTTTAATCATAACGTACATAGTACAAGGGTTCTTGACCATATATTTCATCTTAACTTAAGTATGCAGACATTGGATGGAATATTGTGCCATAATGGAGAGATGGAATTGGAAAAATATATGCCACAAAGTTACGCAGACTTTGATATATACGACAAAAAAGTAGAAGATTGCTACACAAAAATGGATGCAAACAGAAAGTTAATTCCAGCCACGTTGGAGGCTTGTGTTATGAGAATTTCTGATATTATTGCATATCTTGGAAAAGACAGACAGGATGCGGCAGAACTGGGATTAATCGACAAGAATTCAGAGTATTACATTGGAAAGATTGGAACAACTAATGCTGAAATTATCAACAACATGATAGTAAATATTGTGGAAAACAGCTATGGAAAACCATATCTAAAAATGGATAAAGACTTTTTTGAGGCATTTTCTCATGGTAAAAAAGAAAACTATGAGAGAATTTATGGCAATGAAAAAGTACAGAGAATTTATGATGAAGAAATAAATCCCATGATGGAAGAAATATACGAAAAATTGTTAAAGGATGCTAAGGAACACAATAAAAATTCTACTTTATATAAGCATCATATTAATTATGTCAATGAAAAATCAAAATATTATACAGATATGAAGTACGAGGAAAATACTATGGATGACATTGTGGTAGATTACATTGCAAGTATGACAGATGATTATTTTGTAGACTTGTACAAATATTTATTTCCAAAGGGAAAGCATAATGTAAAATATATAGGATATTTTGAAGAACCTATGGTATAATAAAAGAAAGTAGAATGTTTGGCAGATGTCAGACATTAGAGACCGGAACATAAAACTAAATTGAGAAAGGAGATGTGTATGAGCAAAATCCAAAGACATTTTAAGATGATATTTGGTAGCTTTCTATTTTGTATAGTTTTTCTTATTGGAATGAGATACATGAGTGTATCTACCTATGCCTTAGGAGATGTGTCAAGATATCGTACTAAATTTATTAATCAGGCCTGTCCTAATATAAAAGTAATAGGTAGGGCATATTTGGTTGGCACTGACAATGTGGCACATTGGAAAAACCATATTGCCATGGATATAGTACCGGAAGGAACAAAGATTCAGGGCAAAACAGTAGATCCAAAGTATTTGCCACAGGACAATATTGAAAATTTAAAGGCACTGTATTCAAGTGTTATAGGATATCAGAATTTTACATGGATTAACGGCGCCTATTTGGAAAGCGAAACAGCAAACTTACAGGTAGTTGCATATGATAAATACACCGTTACTTTTTGGAGTAATGGATATAGAAGTTTTTCAGAATCACCGGCTATGTGTGCCCAGTATTTGTTACAGGCTTCGCATCCACCGGGATTTTATAGAACATCAAGAAACAATGTTTGGATTGATTTAGATAAAGAATACAATCGTATACCTGAAGGTACTAACATTACAATGGTTGCTAATGGAAAAGTAACATGTGGATTTATTGGTATTAGTCCAATACCCGGAACAGCAGACAGTGGTGATGTATATAGGGTAGGAATAAATCAAAAAATATACATAGCCACCACAAGAAGACTTTATTCTAATACAAGTGATACAGATGATTTGTATTACAAAGTTATATTCCAAGGGAACAATAGTACCAATTATCTGATGAACGGATATGGTTATTATTATGTAAAAAGTAAGTACATAAACCTTTACAAAAATGGAACAAAAGTTCCAAAGGGTGCTGTAATGAAAAAGGTTTATAACCTGAAGACATTAAAAGAAATTGGTGTTAGAACGTCTAAGGACGAATCAAATGATGATAATGTTGTAGGTCTTCTTCAGGCAAATGCAGAGATAGAAACATTGCCAAAGGAAAGCGATTCTAAATGGACCACGGTATGGTTTAATAGTGAAAGAGCTTATGTTAGAACAAAATATCTGACAAAGGTAGAGTTAGTTGAAAAGAAAACAAATGTCAAAAATCTTTCTATAAGTAATGTAAAAAATAATCAATATGTATTATCCTGGTCAAAGTCTCCGGGATGTACAGGGTACAATATTACATATACTGGTATTGGAAAAAAATCGAAAGCTTTCTTTAAAAAGACAAATTATAAAAAGACTTCAATTACTGTAAACAGGTCTTATTTTAAAAATAACAGAAACATTATTTTTGTAAATATTGCAGCCAATTATAAAACAGGAGCAACAGAAGCTACACAAATTGTCCTTTCGTTGGACAGCCGACCACCAAAGATGAAAAAGAAACGACTTAATATAAAGAAAAAACAGATTTCTTTTGAAAAGATGTTAATACCTGTAGATATTGTTCAATATTCAACAGACAAATCATTTAAAAATGCCAAAACCGTATGGGATAAGCAGGGGGGTGGCCTTAGGGCAATTAAAAAGTTAAAGCCTAACACAACGTACTACATAAGATATAGTATTACAGCTGATATATCCACTCTAAAAGGATATAAGAAAATTGGCGGAATTTGGTCCAAACCAATTAAGGTAAAGACCAGGAAATAAACAGATCAGTTATTGAAAAATACAGAAAAGCCTTCTGCTATAATATTAAGTAAATAATATTCTAGCAGGAGGTTTTTTATAAAGAAAATGAACAAAGATATTCAAGCTGGCCCTGCAAACTATGATTTTTTGATTTCAAATTGGGGAATTCCCATAAGAATTATATAGAAAAATCATAGTTTTTTGTTGTTTAAATATTTCTTTTCTATGGTAAGATATAATTAAAAAGGAGCAGATATGAATATAGATAAGGTATTTAATGAATTTTTGGAAAAAATGAAACAGCAGGAAATGGTTCTTAACTATGTGCAGGTGAGACAACATGGAGAAACCATTTTGGACTGGGGAAGACTTAGTCAGAAAACAAGACTTAACACATGGTCTGTAAGCAAAAGTTTTGTTTCCGTTGCCGTTGGTATAGCAATGGATCAGGGCATGATTTTTCTTGATGAAAAAATATGTGACAGTTTTAAAGAATATATGCCTGAAAATCCAAATGAAAATTTGTTAAATATAACTGTAAAGCATATGCTTACAATGACAACAGGATTTGAACATTCTTTATTTTTTGCAGATGACCCTGAAAGATATGTAACAAAAGACTGGATAAAATATTTCTTTAATCAAAACTATCCATATAAGCCTGGAGAAAGATTCTTGTACTGCAATTTTAATACTTATATGCTAGCCTGTCTGATTGAGAAAAAGTCAGGAATGGATATTATGGATTATTTAAACAAGTATTTGTTTGAACCACTGGATATACTAAGCCCTGACTGGACAAGATGTCCAATGGGACATATTCACGCAGCCAACGGACTTTATCTGACAATAGATGAGTTTGGAAATTTTGGACAAATGTTGCTTCAAAATGGCATGTATAATGGCAAAAGAATTGTATCGGAAGAATATTTAAATATGGCAACAAAACTTCAGGTGCCTGAATATATGGAAACAGACTATGGTTTTCAGTTTTGGATAAATCCGGATAAAGGAAGCTATAGGGCAGATGGAAAGTTTGGACAGTATATTATTGTGTTGCCCAAACAAGATATGGTAGTGGCAGTTCAGTCCTTAAATGAAGGGGAAATGTTTGATATGATTTGGAATCATCTGATTGTGAATATAAAATAGTATGTAGAATGTAAACAAAAGATAGTTTATTTTAATATATTTAGGAAGTGTTTAATGAAATACAGATATATTCAGAAAAGACAAAAAAATAGCATATTTAAAAACAATAAGAGCAATTATAGAAAAAACAGAAAGTTAGTTGCAGTAAGATACTTTGGAAGAAGAATAAAAAGAGATTTGACTAACTTCTTCAAATGGATTTTCCTTGCAATTATTACAGGATTGATTGTAGGTGGCTCAAGTAGTGCTTTTGCCGGTTGCGTAAGAGAAGCAACTGCATTTAGAAACAGTCACTTGTGGATTTTTATGCTTCTTCCCCTATCCGGTGTTTTGATTGTATTTATGTACAGAAAAATGGGAAGAGATGATAGAGGAACCAATCAGGTATTATCAACCATCAAATCAAAAGATGATGTGCCTCTTCGTTCGGCACCGTTAATATTTGTTTCTACCATACTTACGCATCTGACAGGTGGTTCTGCCGGACGTGAAGGTGCGGCAATTCAGTTTGGCGGAAGTATTGGAAATCAGATTGGACGTATTATAAAGTTGGATGAGGCAGATCATCATGTTATTATAATGTGTGGTATGAGTGCAGCATTTGCAGCGGTATTTGGAACCCCTATGGCAGCGGCTGTGTTTGCCATGGAAGTAGTAAGTGTTGGGGTAATGTACTATACAGCACTTTTACCTTGTGTTATTGCATCTTTAATAGCATCAAAGTTTGCGGCAGGTATAGGAGTACATCCGGAGTTGTTCCATGTTACACAAATACCGGAACTTACAGTGGAAAATGGAATTAAGATGGCAATTATTGCAGCAGGCTGTGGACTACTAAGTATTTTGTTTTGTATAACTTTAAAGTGGACTTCTATTTTTTATGATAGATTTTTAAAAAATCCATATATTAGAGTGGTTGTGGCAGCGCTTGTTGTGATTATTATTACAATGATTTTAAACACAAGGGATTATATGGGAGCAGGCAGTGACCTGATTTCAAGAGCAATAGAAAATGGTCAGGCAAGGCCGCTGGATTTCTTTTGGAAACTTATTTTGACAGCTATTACTATGCGTGCAGGTTTTAGAGGCGGAGAGATTGTCCCATCATTTTGTATTGGTGCAACATTTGGTTGTGTGGCAGGTAGCATTCTTGGAATATCACCAAGCATAGCAGCAGCATGTGGAATGGTAGCACTATTTTGCGGAGTGACAAACTGCCCTATTACATCAATGCTTATCGCCTTTGAACTTTTTGGATTTTCGGGAGTGTCCTATTACCTTATTGCTGTTGCAATAAGTTATGCACTTTCAGGCTACTATAGTTTGTATAAAGATCAGACTATTGTATATTCAAAATACAAGGCAGAATATATAAATAAAAAGGCAAGATAGGTAATATAATGGTTTACCAATTTTTCGTTATATATTATAATAAGAGTATTCATATTAGTTTTAAAGGTATTCCTTTAAATTACGTGAAATGTAGTGGTTACGTATTGCAAATATATTTTTATAATGAACGGAGGAGCAATTATGGGAGTAAACACAAATCAGAAGAAATTATTTCAAATAGTAGTAGCGATAGCAGCTGTAATACAGGTTATAGCATGCTTTTTGCCATTTGCAACAGTATCGGTATTAGGATTTAGTCAGTCAATAACATGGGTAGATGGAGATGGCATTTTTGCAATTATATTGGCAGTTTTAGCAGCAGTTATGGTGTTCTTAAATAGAAATGTAACATATATTATTGCTATGGTGGCAGCGGCAATCAATGCTATTCTTATTATCTATGATGGATTTATTGGTTATGCAAGTCAGATGAGTGAACTTGGTGATTATAGTGGAATGGTAACACGTGGAGCAGGAATTTACATATTTATCATTGGAGCTATTGCAATGTTAGTAGGTACAGTTCTTTTATTTGTAAAAGAAAGAGAACAGTCACATTAAAGACAGAACAAAGAAAATAAAAAATATTAAGAATATAAATCACTACCAAAAGTGGAACATCATTAGGTGTTCCACTTTTATAATTATTTTATGCTATAATAAATTACATAAATATTAAAAATATAGAGAAAGATAATATAAGAAGAAAAATAAAATGTGTTTAATTTTGTGAATATCTTAAACAAAAAAATAGTCAGTTGAAAGGAGAAGTTATGTGTACAGCAGCAACTTATAAAACAAAAGATTTTTATTTTGGAAGAACATTGGATTATGAATTTTCGTATGGAGATCAGATTACAATAACACCAAGAAATTATCCCTTTAATTTTAGACATTTGGAGACATTGAACAGTCATTACGCTATTATGGGTATGGCATATGTGGCAGAAAAATATCCACTTTATTATGACGGAATCAACGAAAAGGGCCTGGCAATGGCAGGGCTTAATTTTGTTGGAAATGCATTTTATGGTGAACTAGATGATACAAAAGAAAATGTATCCCAGTTTGAATTTATTCCATGGGTTCTGGCAAAGTTTCAATGTGTTAAAGATGTTAAAGAAGCTCTTAAAAACATGAATCTGGTGGGAACATCATTTAGTAAACAGTTGCCAACTGCAAGCCTTCATTGGATTATTGCTGACAAAGATGAAGCAATAGTAGTGGAATCTATGAAAGATGGAATCCATATCTATGAAAATACAATTGGTGTATTAACAAATAATCCACCATTTAACCAGCAGATGTTTATGTTGAACAATTATATGAATCTATCTCCAAAACAGCCTGAAAATCACTTTTCACAGTATATTGATTTTAATTTGTATAGCAGAGGCATGGGAGCCTTGGGACTTCCGGGAGATTTGTCATCAGCCTCAAGGTTTGCAAAGGTAGCATTTACAAAAATGAATTCAAAATCAAAAGACACGGAAGAAGACAGTGTAAGCCAGTTCTTTCATATATTAGGTTCTGTAGACCAGCAAAGAGGTTGTTGTCAGGTGGCAGACGAAAAGTATGAAATCACTATTTATACATCATGTTGTAACGCTACAAAAGGCATTTATTATTACACAACATACAACTGTCATCAGATAAATGCAGTGGATATGCACAGGGAAAATCTAGATGGTAAAGATTTAATTTGTTATGAGGAAATTGCAGGAGAAAACATAAACTGGCAGAATTAAAATTCCCCTATGAAAAAATCCTCATTTAGTATAAAATATAAAGGTATATTCGAAAAAAGAGAGGATTTTTTATTATGGAAAAAAAGAGAGATGCATTTAAAAGCAGAACAGGCTTTGTTATAGCATGTATTGGTTCTGCCGTGGGCATGGGAAATATTTGGAGATTCCCATATATGGTATCAGACTGGGGAGGTATGACATTTTTAATACCTTATGTCATATTTGGTATTTTAATCTCGAGCACAGGACTGATAGAGGAAATGGCTTTAGGACGTGCAGCAAAAGGTGGCCCTATTAAGGCTTTTGGGAAATGTACTGAGATAAGATATGGAAGCAGCAAAATAGGTCAGATAGTTGGAACAATCCCGGTTATTGGATCTTTGGCACTTGCCATTGGTTATACAGTAGTTGTAGGCTGGATTTTTAAGTATACATATTTGGCTTTTTCAGGTCAGATTTCAGCAATGGGAAGCAATATGGACAAAATCGGTGGAACTTTTGGGGCAACTGCTTCAAGTTATGGAAATAATATGTGGCTCATAATAGCTGTAATAGTTATGGCAATAATTATGGCATTTGGAATAGCTGGTGGTATAGAAAGAGCCAACAAGTTTATGATGCCACTTTTATTTGTGCTTTTTCTGGGACTTGGAGTGTATATATCAACTTTGCCTGGAGCGACAGATGGATACAAATATATTTTTACATTGAATCCAAAAGGGTTATTAAATGTTAATTTGTGGATTTTTGCTTTTGGACAGGCATTTTTCTCATTATCAATAGCAGGAAATGGCACGGTTATTTATGGCTCATATTTGGATAAATCAGAAAATATACCAAGCTCAGCACGAAATGTTGCAATATTCGACACAATTGCTGCATTGCTTGCAGCGTTTGTTATTATTCCGGGTATGGCTGTAGGTGGTCACAGACTAGATGGTGGTGGCCCGGGACTTATGTTTATTTCGTTGATTAGTGTATTTAACGGAATGCCGGGAGGCAAAATTATAGGAATTATTTTCTATATATGCGTATTGTTTGCAGGAGTAAGTTCTCTTATCAATTTGTACGAGGCTCCGGTTGCAACACTTCAGGAAAAGTTTGGATTAAAAAGAATTACATCAGTATCAATTATTGGTGTGTTAGGTTGTGCAGCAGCATTGGTTATCCAGGGCATTGTGTCAGGCTGGATGGATGCGGTATCAATTTATATTTGCCCTCTCGGTGCAATGCTTGCAGCAATTATGTTTTTCTGGGTGGCAGGAAAAGAGTTTGCCATTAAAGAAGTCAATGAAGGAAAAAAGAAGCCTATTGGAAAGTGGTTTTTCCCACTTGGAAAATACGTATTGGTTCCACTTGCATTTGTAGCATTAGTTGCCGGAGCAATTTTAGGTGGTATTGGATAAATGGGAAATAGATATATTGCAGGAAGGTGAGACTAATAAATTGAACATTAGAAGAGCGGAAGAAAAAGATATAGAAAGAATTATGGAACTTTTAAAACAAGTACTTACAATACATGCAAACATAAGACCTTTTGAGTCTTTATTCATAGATGATTTGTGTGTTGATGCAAATGCCAGAGGACATCACATTGGCAGTCGCCTGTTTGAATATGTAAAGAAACAGGCCGTGGAAATGGGATGCTATGAAGTGACTCTTAATGTATGGGAAGGAAATGACACAGCAAGAAAGTTTTATGAAAACATGGGGATGAAGCCAAAAGAAACACAGATGGAGATAATTCTCAAATAATTGCATAAATATATACCAAAAAGCAGTGTTCGTTGATGATTAATACGAACACTGCTTTTTGGCTTACGTGAAAATGACTAATAATTCATAAAAAACTTATTTTTAGGCATATTTCGGTAATAATAAACAAAAATGCAACTGAAAATATGGTGATTATATTTGTAAAATCAAATTGAAAATGATGTTCGATGTGATATAATGAATATATAAATCGCACATCAATGTGCAGAAACGAGTGGTAGGAAGTATGGATAAAGGAAGCAGATGTTTAAAAATTTTAGAGATATTACAGCAAAATGAAAAGGTGGAGGTAAGTGAGCTTGCGGAGATGTTTAAGGCATCCGAAATGACAATTAGGCGTGATTTGAATTACCTTGCCAAAGAATATAATGTAACGAGAACTTATGGCGGTGCCATTTTACCAAAAAGTGGAAGCCCTATTGTTAAGATGGGAACATTTGATGAAAAGAGAATTTCCCATAGAGAAGCAAAACTTAAAATTGCAAAGAAAGCTGCATCCCTTATACAGTTTAGACAACGTATATTTATTGATGCAGGATCAACAACAAGAAATATTGCAAAACATTTAAAAGATGAAAACAAAAATGTAGTAGTGGCAAACAACATAGAGGTAGTTGAGGCGTGCCTGCAATATGAGCAGGTGTCTACAATTATGTTGGGCGGTGTAATGATTAGAATTTCAAAGTGCAGTTCAGGGGATATTGCCGAACGGCAGATTTTAAATTATCCTTTAGACATTGCTTTTATTGGCGCAGCAGCAGTAGGATCCGATGGTCGACTATATGACGGATATTCTCCTGAAGCCAGATTTAAAGGAAGAGTTTTTGAAGTAGCAAAGGAAGTATATGTGTTAGTAGATTCTTCAAAGTTTAACACATATGATTTGAACAGTTTTGCAACTTTAAATCAGGTTACCGGAATTATTACTGATGGCGGAATTGACAAAGGAAGTATAGAATTGCTCAAAAAGTATAATACAAATCTAATTATTGCAGAATAGATTATATACAATTGAAAACAGACTATAGGACTGGCACAAGTTCGTAAGAAACAGAGTTATGTTGGAAACATCCAATGTAGCTCTGTTTCTTTATATAGAATGTTTAATCAAACATAAACACAATATTTAAAGTTATGTACAATAAAAAAGCATTATTAAAAACTAATAAAAAAACTAAAAACGATTTTATAAAAATAGACAAAATAGACAAAATAATGGTAAAAACGTTTAAACAAACATCAACGAACAGTTAGTTACAACAAACTTGTGCAAATTGCATAAAAGAAAGAAGATTTTTTGTAGGTTTACACAGTAGATTACACAGAAAATGTATGATACTATTAGTTCACAACAAACAAAGACACAAGAACGCACATGTGTCGAACAATTAAAAGGAGGAAGTTTTAATGAAGGTAGCAAAAAAATTATTATGTGCGTTGCTCATAGGAGCAATGGTGTTCGCAGCAGTTGGCTGTGAAAGTAGCAAGAAGGACAGCAGTGATGACAAAGGTTCATCAGAGAAAGTAAAAATTGGTTTCTCACCTTACACACTTACAAATGAATATTTCTCAGCAGTAGAAAAAGGTGTTAAGGAAGCATGTGACGAATTAGGATATGAAATGATTTCTAATGACCCACAGTCAGATTCAACAACTCAGGCAAAACAGATTGATGATATGATCGCTCAGGGTATTAAGGGTCTTGTTTATATTCCAAATGATTCACAGAATGCTCGTTCAGTATTACAGGCTTGTAAAGATGCAGGCGTATTCGTAATCAACGTTGATAACGTAATCAAATCAGATGATGAAGACTTAGTAGACGGAATCATCGCATCAGACAATGAAGGTCTTGGTAAGTTATCAGGTAACTGGGTAGCAGATCATCACAAAGATGGTGCTAACGTCTTAATCGTTCATTTACAGACAGCTGAATCTTGTGCAATCAACGTTCAGGGATTCTGGGATGGAATCAAAGAAAAAGCAGGAAATGATTACAAGAAGAAATTCAAAGAAGTACAGGTTGTAGAAGGTGGCGGAGCTACAGATATCGCTTACAAAGCAGTTGCAGATGCTCTTTCAGCACATCCTAACATCAACGTAATTTACTGTATCAATGATACATCAGCAGCAGGTGCGATTAAGGCTGTTGACGAAGCAGGATTAACAGGTAAGGTTGACGTTCTTGGTAAAGATGCAGCTCCACTTGGAAAACAGGCAATCAAAGATGGTAAGCAGGTACAGTCTTCAGGACAGTGTCCATCACAGATGGGTTATGACGGAGTTTACTCAATCTCAGATCTTCTTGCAGGAAAGTCAATTGAAAAGAATGTAGCAATTGAAGCTTACAATGTAGATAAGGATAACATCGGTGATTTCGATGTAAAAGCTTGGGATACAATCAAACATAAAAAATAATAATTAGAATTAAAGCCCATGTGGCATAAATATATGAAAGTCGATAGGACTAACATATGAAGTGAGTTAAAGGTCGACTCAAAGAAATGCGGGTCGACCTTACTTTATGCAAAAAATAACAGAAAATAGTCATAAAAGAAGGAATATTGAGGTGAAATATATGGCAAAAGAACTTTTAAAGATGACTAATATTTCAAAATCCTTCGGTTCTAACAAGGTACTAGATGGAATAGAGATTGAGGTTGGAAAAGGCGAGGTAGTAGCACTTTTAGGTGAGAACGGTGCCGGAAAATCTACTCTTATTAAAATATTAGGCGGAATATATCACGCTGACAGCGGAGAAGTTTATATCGAAGGCGAAAAGAAGGTTATAACAAATGCCGCTGAGGCTGGAAAAGAAGGTATCAGAATTATACATCAGGAAATCGTATTGGTTCCTGACAGAACAATAGCAGCTAATATGTTCTTAGGAAGAGAATATAAAAAGAATGGTTTAATTGATTACAAGAGAATGAGAAAAGAAGCTCAGGCGATAATTGATGAATTTGATTTACCATTACATGCTGACACATTAATTAGAGATTTATCAATCGGTATGCAGCAGATAGTTGAAATTTTAAAAGCAGTATCTGCAGAAGCAAAAATTGTAGTAATGGACGAACCAACTTCTTCATTATCAGAGGCTGAAACAGAAACATTATTTACGATTATCAAACAGTTAACAGACAAAGGTGTTGGGGTTATTTATATCTCTCACAGACTTGATGAATTATTTAAAATAACAGATAGAATTATCGTTATCAGAGATGGTATCAGCGTAGGAAACGTTGAAACAAAAACAGCTGTACGTGAAGATTTAGTAAATATGATGGTAGGTAGAGAACTTACAAGTTACTATACACGTAACAAGCATAAAATAGGCGATGTAGCCTTGGAAGTAAAAGATTTATGCAACTCATCTGAAAACATAAGGGATGTTAATTTCCATGTTAGATATGGTGAAGTTGTAGGTTTTGCAGGCTTGGTTGGTGCAAAACGAACAGAAACAATGAAAACAATTTTCGGTGCCATGAAGAAAACTGGCGGCGAGATATATTTAGATGGCAAACCTATTAGTATTAAGAAACCAAAAGATGCAATTAATCAAGGCATTATCTATGCATCAGAGGATAGAAAGTCAGAAGGTTTGGTATTGATGAATGATATAGAATTCAATATGGGACTTGCAAACTTAGGAGAATATGTAAAATTCCTCCATATTGATAAGAAATCGTGGAGAGAAATGATTGAGCAGTACAGAGAAAAATTCTCAATCAAAATTACTTCACCAAAACAGATAGCAGGAGACTTAAGTGGTGGTAACCAGCAGAAGGTAGTTTTAAGTAAATGGTTAGCTTTAAACCCTAAGGTAATCATACTTGATGAACCTACTAGAGGTATTGACGTAGGATCAAAATCCGAAATCTATGAAATCATCGATGAATTGGCAGCAAATGGAGCAGCAATTATTATCGTTTCATCAGAATTACCGGAAATTATCAACATGTGTAACCGTTGTTACGTTCTTTGTGAAGGTCGTGTTACAGGAGAACTTGCAGAAGAAGACTTTTCACAGGAAGCAATAATGACAATGGCAACAGACAGAGAAGAATAAATGGAGGAATAAAAAATGGCAAACGCAAAAGTTAAAGTTGCAACAGCTAAAAAGAAAGGTACATCCTCAAATCCTGTTGTAAACTATTTTAAGAGAAATTTAGGTGTAATCATGGGATTGATTATGCTGACAGCAATATTTGGTATATTTACAGACAATTTTTTGACACCATCAAACATACTTAACATGTTACAGAACAACGTTGTTAATGCAATTATTAGTTGTGGTATGTTACTTGCAATCTTAATGGGACAAATCGATATTTCCGTTGGATCAACAGTTGGTTTGACAGGTATGGTTGGTGCTTACCTTATTACAAGTATGCATGCACCATGGTATGTTGCAGCAATTGCAAGTATCGGTGTAGGTATTATTGTAGGTGTTATCAATGGTATTTGTATTTCATATTTAAAGATTCCTGCATTCGTTGCAACACTTGCAACAATGAGTATTGGTAGAGGTTTTTGTAAGATTATTTCAAATGGTATCTCAATCAGAATCAGAGATGACAAGTACAATCTTATTGCAGGGGCAAAGGCATCAATTCCCGGAACAGAAAGTTTATCAGCAAACGGACAGGTTGCCCTTACAATTTCAATTACAGTGTTATATGCAGCTATAGTGTTGGTAATTACATGGTTATTATTAAATAAAACAAAATTTGGTTATTACGTATACGCAATTGGCGGTAACGAAACAGCAGCTAAATACTCAGGTATTAATACTAGAAAATTCAATTTAATCCCTTATATCATCACTGGTGTATTTTGTGCATTAGGTGGTATCATCTGGTCATCAAAACTTCAGGGTGTTCAGGCAACACTTGGACAAAGTTATGAAATGGATGCCATCGCAGCTGTAGTTATCGGTGGAACAAGTATGTCAGGTGGTGCAGGTACTGTAGGTGGTACAATCATTGGTGTGCTTATTATAGCAGTATTACAGAACGGTCTTAACGTTATGGGTGTTAACTCATTCTGGCAGGATGTATTTAAAGGTGTCATCATCCTTGTAGCTGTTATCATCGATGTAGTTAGAAAGATGAAAAAGAAATAGAAAACAATAGGTATATATAGATTAAGTAGAGAAAGGAAGGACACAAATGTTAGTAAATATGAAGGCGTTAATGGAAGACGCAGAAAAATATGATTATTGTGTAGGTATGTTTACATCACCTTCACTACCTTTTGCAGAAGCAGTTATTGCAGCAGCAGAAGAAACAAATACACCTGTTATGTTTGGACAGGTTGAACAGTGGGACCGATATGGTGATATAACAAAGAACGGACCAATTATGGCAGAGATGGCAAGAAAAGCAAAAGTTCCTGTATGTCTTCACTTAGACCATGGAACAACTCTTCCATATATTATGAAGGCTATTAAAGCCGGATATACATCAGTTATGGCAGATTTTTCAGATTTGCCATTTGAAGAAAATGTTGAAAAAGTTAAGGCAGTTGTAGACTTCTGTCACGCAGCAAATATTTCAGTTGAAGCAATGTGTGGCAAGATGCCAAACGTTTGGTTATTGGCAGATCATCCTGACTTAGATATCAGAGAATACTTTACAAGACCTGATGAATTAAAGAAGTTTGTTGAACTTACAGGAGCAGATACAATGACAATTTCATTTGGCACTGTTCATAATATGAAGGTTTCAAAACCAATGTTAGACTTTGATTTACTTAAAAAATTAAAAAATTCAGCTGATTGTGCTTTATGTATGCATGGTTCTTCTGGTGTAGAAGAGAAACAGGTAGCCGAAGCAATTAAGGTTGGACTTAAGAAAATTAATGTTTATACAAAACTTGCCATTGCAGCACAGCCTGCAATGTTAAAGGCAATGGAAGCAAGTGATGAACCATTATTCTTCCATGAATTGTTAGAGACAGCACAGCTTGCAATGAAAGATGCAATTAAAGAATCAATCGCATTATTCTCAAATGGTGTAGACTTCTCTAAACGTACATACGAGGAATTTAGAGACATAGCATTATAATTTTTATCTAATGATATGCATTATTTGAAAAGAAATTTGGAGGTATTGACCAATGAAGAAAATTATAAATAAACCGGAAACAGTTGTAATTGAAATGTGCAATGGTATTGCACTTGCCAATCCGAATTTAGAATTTATACAGAAATTTAAAATCATTAAGAAAAAGGAAATAAATAAAAACAAGGTTAGCTTAATAAGCGGTGGCGGTAGTGGCCATGAACCTGCACATGCAGGTTTCGTTGGAAAAGGTATGCTTGATGCCGCAATATGCGGTGACGTTTTTGCTTCTCCTTCTCAAATACAAATCTATCAGGGTATCAAAGCTACTGCCAGCGATAAAGGAACTTTACTGATTATCAAAAACTACAGTGGTGACGTAATGAACTTTAAAAATGCCGGTGCAATGGCACAGGAAGAAGGCATTAATGTTGACTATGTAAAAGTAGAAGATGATATTGCAGTTAAAGATAGTTTATACACAGTTGGTAGACGAGGTGTTGCAGGAACTGTTTTGGTACATAAGGTTACAGGTGCAGCAGCAGAAGAAGGCAATGATTTACCAAAAGTTAAGGAAATTGCACAGCATGCAGCTGATAATGTAAGAACAATCGGTTTTGCATATAGTTCATGTGTTGTACCGGCAGCAGGAAAGCCTACATTTGACATTGGTGAAAATGAAATGGAATACGGAGTTGGTATCCATGGCGAACCTGGACGAAGCAGAGAAAATATCGTTTCTGCTGATGAAATTGCAAAGAGAATGGTTGATCAGTTAGTAGAAGATTTGGGTGTAAAGGCAGGAGACGAGGTTACAGTTCTTGTTAATGGCATGGGAAGTACACCACTTCAGGAATTATACTTATTAAACAATTCAACATTTAAGGCATTAGATAAGTTAGGAATTAAGGTATACAGAGAATTTGTTGGAAACTACATGACAAGTATTGATATGTTAGGTGCTTCAATCTCAATTATGAAGATGGATGACACATTGAAGAAATATATTGATGCTCCAAGTGATGCACCTGCATTCCATGTAGACGGGCCTGTACCTGAAGTTCCTTATACAGAAATTGAAACGGCAGATACAAAACCTGTACCTGAAGTGATGACATGTGAAGATGCATGGTGTAACATTCCAAAAGATAAGATTACACTTGACAATGTTACAGCAATGGTTCAGAAGATGGCAGAGTGTATTATTAAAAATGAACAGCCATTCTGTGAATTAGATTCATTTGCAGGTGATGGAGACTTTGGTCAGTCTGTTGCAAAAGGATTTATACAGGTTAAGAGAGAATGGGAAGATATTCTTTCAAATGAGCACAATACTATCAAAGAATTTTTGCTGGGATGTTCAATCGTTATTATGGAATATTGTGGTGGAGCTTCAGGACCTATTTGGGGTTCAGCTTTTAGAGCAGCAGGCTTAAACGCAGGAGATAAAACAGAACTTACATTAAAAGAGTTTGCAGATGTAATGCAGGCAGCAGTTAAAGGAATTCAAACTACCGGGGAAAGATCCTTTGGCAGAGGCGCAGTTGTAGGTGATAAAACTCTTATTGATGCATTGGTACCATGTGCTGATAAGTTATCAGAAATGGCAGATGCAGGAGCCTCTATTGAGGATGCAATGAAAGAGGCAGCAAAGGCAGCAGTTGCAGGCGCTGAATATACAAAGACAATTACAGCTCGTATGGGAAGAGCCGGAGTTGTAGGTGAAAGAAGTTTAGGTTATCCTGATGCAGGAGCTCACGCTTTAGGTGTAATATTCACAGAAGTAACAGATAACTTAAATTATTAATAACAATGAAATGAGGCTCTATGGGCCTCATTTCTGCTTTATAATAAGAGAGTATAATAGTAGGGATATATTGGTGGAGGAAGTTTATATGGCATATGCAGGATTGGACGTAGGAACAAGTGGATGCAAAATATTAGTATATGACCTGAAAGGAAATGTATTATTTGAAGCATCAAGAAAATACAAAGAATTGGGTGAAGGTGGAATCAGAGAGATTGATCCTTCAGAAATTCTTCTACATATCAAATCAGTATTAAGAGAAGTGGGAGAAAATTGTCCTGAAAAAATTGAGGCTATGGCAGTAACAAGTCTAGGAGAGTCAGTTGTCTGCCTTGATGAAAATGACCAAAGCCTTTGCAACTCAATGGTTGTTGGTGACCAGCGAGGTATAGAAGAAGTAAAACGACTGATAGATGCAGTAGGTAGAGAAAAAATCCTTGATATTACAGGCTTACCACCTAGTGAAATGTATGGTTTACCAAAGTATATGTGGATTAATGACAATACCGATGCAATAAAAAATGCAAAAGCAATTTTGTATTATGAAGATTTTGTAGGATATACATTAACAGGAATTAGAAAAGTCAGCTATTCTTCAGCATCAAGAAGTATGGCTTTCGATATAGAGAAAAAACAGTGGTCAGAAGAGTTGTTGTCTTATGCAGGAATAAAAGTATCTCAAATGTCAGAACCAGCAGATGCAGGAACTGTAATAGGAACAATTAAAGCTGATGTGGCAGAAGAATTAAAATTAAATCCTGGTATGAAGGTAGTTGTAGGTGGACATGATCAAAGCTGTGCAGCACTTGGTAGTGGATTGAACAGACTTGATGTAGGTGAGTGTGGTATGGGAACATGTGAATTTATGTTTATGATGCTTCCAAAGGCCCAAAAGACTACTTACATGATAGAGAAAGATTTAACATGTGTACCATATGTTTTGCCGGATAAGTATTTAACAAGTACAATGCTTACAACATGTGGCATATTAAAGAACTGGAGTATTAATACAGTATTAAAGGGCATTAAAATGGAATGTGAAGCAAATGGAAAAGACTTTTTCCAGTATGTTGATTCATTAATTGATGGAAAAGAAACTGATGTTTTAATGCTTCCACAGTTTGGTTCATCAGGAAATCCTGATATAAATTATGATGTACTTGGAACAATTACAGGATTAAATGTTCATACAAAGGCAGAAGAAATTTATCAGGCAATATTGGAATGTATGGCATTTCAGATGCTACTTGGATATGAAAGCACAAAGGAAATAGGTGCAAATATTTCAAAAATCATCTGTACAGGTGGTGGAGCAAAGTCAAAAGTAACATTGCAGATGAGAGCAGATATTTTTAATCTGGATGTTGCCACAATTAATTCAGAAGAGTCAGGAACTCTTGGATGTGCAATACTTGCGGCTACAGGTTCAGGTGCATATGAAAGTATTCAGGATGCAATTGACAATATGGTGCAGATAAAGGATGTGTACCATCCAAATAAGGAAAGACAACCTTATTATCAGAAAAAATATCAGAAGTTTAAAGAACTTTATGACAAGATGCATTTATTTAAATAAAAGATGGAGGCTGTTTGCAGAACCGAACAATATATGCAATCGCAATTAGTTTATCTAGAATGGATTATAAGGTGAAAGTATGGCGAAGTATTATTTAGCAATAGACTTGGGAGCTTCTAGTGGAAGACATATTCTTGGAACTTTGGAAAATGGCAAAATGGAGTTGAAGGAAATATATAGATTTTCCAATGGAGCAAAAAAAATAAATGGGAAAAGATGCTGGGACATTGAGCAGGTTTTTAACTATGTGGTAAATGGTATAAAAGAATGTAGCAAACTTGGCATTATACCAGAGTCAGTGGCAATAGATACATGGGGACTTGACTATGTATTGTTAGATGAAAATGACAAAATGTTAGGTCAGGCAGTAAATTACCGCGACCAAAGAACAAAAGATATATACGAAGAAATTTTTAAATACATATCAAAAGAAGAACTGTATAAAGAAACAGGAATTCAGATGGCAGAATTCAACACTATATGCCAGTTAATGGCAGTGAAAAGAGATGAGCCGGAAATTTTAGAAAAGGCGAAAAGCCTTTTGATGATTCCTGATTATTTGAACTTTTTGCTAACGGGCATAAAAAAACAGGAATATTCCAATGGAACAACAACACAGTTAATGAATGCAAAAGACAGACATTGGAATATGAATGTAATTAGCAAACTATCACTTCCTACAGAGTTATTTGGAGAACTCTCAATGCCAGGTGGCTCTGTGGGAAGGTTTCTCCCCTATATTGAAGAAATGGTGGGATTTAATACAAAAGTGGTACTTGTGCCAACTCATGATACAGCATCAGCATTGATGGCAAAGGCAACTGAACTTCCAAATACAATGTGTATAAGTTCAGGGACATGGTCTTTGGTGGGAATGGAAACAGAAGAATCAACATGTACCAAAGAAAGTTTAGAACATGATTTTACAAATGAAGGTGGATATGAAGGCATCATTGATTATCTTAAAAATAGCATGGGACTTTGGATGATTCAGCAGGTAAGACTTGAAAATAACGAAAATCTTTCATTTGCAAAGATGTGTGAGATGGCAGAAAAAGAGAATATAGAATCTTTGGTTGATGCAAATGACAGCAGGTTTTTGGGACCGGATTCCATGACTGAGGAAATCAAACAGTATTGTAGAGAAACAAATCAACAGGTTCCACAGACAGTAGCAGAACTTTCAAAGGTTGTATATGCAAGTATTGCTCATTCTTACAACAAGATTTTAAAAGAACTGGAGCAGATTAAGAATACAAAAATAGAAAGAATTAATATTGTAGGCGGTGGTTCACAGGCAGATTACTTAAACAGACTTACAGCAGAAATTACACAAAAGCAGGTAATAGCAGGACCATTTGAGGCCACGGCAATAGGAAATTTAATGTGTCAGATGATTAGTGACAAAACTATTAAAGACCTTGATGAAGGGCGTAGGATAGTTAGAGAATCATTTGATGTGAAAGTGTATTAGAAGAATGTTAATGACAGAATGTATTAGAAAGCAAAAAATGTTTGAATGGAACATAAATGGCATATGAATGTTAAAAGTAGATTGATTTAGAAAGATTTTGAGGAGACGTTTTATGAAAATGACAGAAGCTTTATATGTACAGAATTTTATAAGAATGACAGAAGACGGATGGGATCAGGGATGGCATGAATGTCATGCAGGTAATCTGTCTTACAGAGTAAAACCTGAAGAAGTAGAACAGGTAAAAGAAGATTTAAATGAAGATGGACAGTGGTTTGAAATTGGGGCTGATCTGCCGGGCATTGCAGGAGAATATTTTCTCGTAACAGGCAGTGGAAAGTTTTTTAGAAACACTGTACTTGATCCTGAAGATTCATTTGGAATGATAAAAATCGATGAAACAGGAAGCAAATATAAAATTGTGTGGGGACTTACAAATGGAGGAAAGCCTACAAGTGAGTTGCCGGCACATTTGATGAATCATGAAGTAAAAAAACAGGTAACAGATGGAAAGTACAGGGTAGTATATCATGCACACCCTGCTAACATAATAGCACTTTCATTCATCCTCCCCCCAGATGACGTGACATTTACACGTGAATTGTGGGAAATGGAACCAGAATGTGCCATGGTATTCCCTGGTGGTATGGGAGTACTTCCGTGGATGGTACCTGGAACCGTGGAAATAGCAGATAAAACATGCGAATTAATGAAAGAGTACGATGTAGTATTATGGGCACAACATGGATTGTTCGCAACAGGTGACACCTTTGACAATACATTTGGGCTTGCCCACACCGTGGAAAAAGCGGCTGAAATGCTTCTTAAAACATTATCAACACCTCAGGGTAAATGCTATATTCCAACAGTACAGGATTTTAAAGACATGGCTAAAGTATTTAACTTAGACCTGCCTGAAAAATTCCTATACGAAAAATAACCACCACCCCCTTTTAGATGCCTTCACATTATATGCTGACTCGCCAAAGCATATGGTGTGGAGGCATTTTTCGTTTGTTCCACTAAAACATATGCCATGAGACATTTTTCCGTAATGAAAGTATAAAGAGTGAAAAATTTTTTCCTACATCAAAGTATAGGGTATGTGGAAAATTTCCCCTTGACATAAAATCCAAATTTTTAGATGATAATATAAATAGAATAAAAAAGAGGAACGTTATGACTTTAGCACAATTAAAATACGCAATTACCGTGGCAGGAACATCATCTATGAATGAAGCTGCGAAAAAATTATTTATTTCACAACCAAGTCTTTCTGCATCCATAAAGGATTTGGAAGAAGAGGTAGGAGTGGAAATATTTAAACGTACAAATCGTGGAATATCAGTTACACCAAAGGGCGAGGAATTTATTGGATATGCCAAACAGGTTGTTGAACAATATGACTTAATAGAATCAAAATATATTTTAAAGGAAAATACAAAGAAAAAGTTTGGTGTTTCAATGCAACATTATACATTTGCAGTAAATGCATTTGTAGAGATGGTAAAACAGTTTGGTATGGATGAATACGAGTTTGAAGTTCGTGAAACCAAAACTTATGACGTGATAGAGGACGTAAAAAATTACAAAAGTGAGATTGGTATTTTATATCTAAATGAGTTTAATAATAAAGTATTAACAAAGTTATTTCATGAGTCAGGTGTTGAGTTTCATGAGATTTTAAAATGCAGTATTTATGTATATATGTGGAAGAACCATCCCCTTGCCCACAAAAAAGAAATCAAACTGGAAGAACTGGAAGAGTACCCATGCCTTTCGTTTGATCAGGGTCATAACAATTCTTTTTATTTTGCTGAAGAGGTTTTAAGTACATATGACTATAAAAGGCTGATTAAGGCAAATGACAGGGCAACGGTTCTTAACCTGATGGTTGGTCTTAATGGATACACATTGTGTTCCGGAATAATATGCGAAGAGTTAAATGGTTCAGATTATGTTGCAGTGAAACTGAAATCTGACGAAGAAATGACTATTGGATACATTGCAAGAAAAGGAGTAACTATTAGTCCTTTAGGTAAAAAATACATTGAAGAAATCAGCAAGTACAAAGACAAGGCGTTAAGATAAAGCAGATAAAACATTAAAATAAAGTTAATAAGGTAGTAAGATAAAGTCGCAGAGCAGATGGAATTATAAGTAGAATAATATGAGGTATGACATGAAAGATATAAAACAAGATCCATTTGATGAGTATATAAAAAATCTCCCACCAACAAAGCAGGAGCTTGGCTATGCGTGGTCCACGGCAATTGGACTGCAGGATGTTGATGATTTGAAACCATCAGAATATTTATATGAAACGGCAAAGAAAAGTATTAATGGTGATATTTCTATTGACCAAGCAGGAGAACTGATCGACAGTTATTATGAAAATAAAAGTGACAGATTAGAGTCCGAAGCAAGAACGGAAGAAGCAGATAAAGTTTCTGCAAGAATTGCAAAACTGCTTTCTGATAAATCATTTACATTTTCGCCTGCACAGTATGTTGCCATTCATAAAGAACTTTTTAAGGGCATATATTCTCATGCCGGAAAATTAAGGAGTTATAATATTTCTAAAAAGGAATGGGTTCTTGATGGTGATTCAGTTCAATATGGTGGAGCATTGGATTTACGTGAAACATTGGAATACGACTTTTCTGTGGAGAGAAATTTTAGCTTTAATGGATTAACAATGGATGAAACAATACATCATTTGGCGCTGTTTGTATCAAGATTATGGCAAATACATGTATTTGGTGAAGGAAATACCAGAACAACGGCAGTATTTTTTATTAAATATTTAAGAATGCTTGGTTTTGATGTAGATAATGATTTATTTGCAGATAATTCATGGTATTTTCGAAATGCATTGGTTCGAGCAAATTATAACAATATAAGAAAAGGAGTGTACGAAACAACAGAATTTATAGAAAAATTTTTGAAAAATTTGTTGCTAGATGATACTAATGAATTACAAAATAGAGAAATGCATATAAAAGCAATAAGCGTATTAGAAGAATGTAATTACACTAGTGACCCAATAAATGACCCAATAAATGACCCAATAAAATTAAGTGAACGAGAAAGAACTATTGTTAACTTATTAAGAAAGGAACCAACATTAACCCGTGTTGAAATGGCAGAAAAAATCGGATGTTCAGACTCTACTGTTAAGAGAACGCTGCAGGCAATGACCCAAAATGATATAATTAAACGTGTTGGTTCAAATAAAAAGGGACAATGGGTTATATTAATAAAATAAAACTAAAGATAGGAGAATATTAAAAGTACAGCTTGATATAGGAATAACCTATAACGGGTTGTACTTTTTTAAGATTAGATTAATTCAAAACATAATGTTATACTTCACAACATGAAAAATAAAAACGAAGAGAGGTGAGGACATGTCGGAGATAATTATTAAAGATGTTAGTAAAACTTACGAAACAAAAGACGGTGAAGTACAGGCACTGAAAGATGTAAACTTAGAAATAGAGCAGGGAGACATATATGGAATCATTGGTATGTCCGGAGCTGGAAAAAGTACATTGGTGCGATGTATGAACTTTTTGGAAGAGCCTACAAAAGGTCAGGTAATTATAAAGGGAAAAACATTATCGGAACTTTCCAAAAAGGAACTGAGAAAACAGCGTGAAAGCATAGCCATGATATTTCAGCATTTCAATTTGCTTATGCAAAAGTCAGTTATTGATAATGTATGTTTTCCACTTTTTATACAGGGAAAGAAAAAGAAGGAAGCAAAAAAGAGAGCAATGGAACTTCTTGAAATTGTAGGATTACAGGACAAGGCAAAAAGTTATCCATCCCAGTTGTCAGGTGGTCAAAAGCAAAGAGTGGCAATTGCAAGAGCATTGGCATCTAATCCACAGATTTTACTGTGTGATGAGGCGACCAGCGCACTTGATCCACAGACTACAGCCTCAATTCTTGAACTTTTGAAAAATATTAATGAAAGATTTGGAATAACAATTGTTATCATTACACATCAGATGTCAGTTGTAAGAGAGATTTGTTCCTATGTGGCAATTATGAAAAATGGTCTGGTAGAGGAAAAAGGAAAGGTATCAGAGATATTTAACCATCCAAAATCCCAGGTGGCAAAAGAGTTAATTTTTAAAGATACGGAAAATTATGTTGACGGTACCCGCAATACTGTAGAAAAAATAAGTCAAAGCACAAACATAAGAGTGGTATTTTCAGAAAATTCATCTTTTGAACCGGTTATTGCAAATATGATCTTAAAATTTGGACAGCCAATTAATATTTTAAAAGCAAATACAAAAAATGTAGGTGGCGTGGCCAAAGGTGAGATGATAATTGGATTTGACAAAACTAATTCAAAAGTAGAAGAAATGAAGCAATACCTTATTGAAAAAGGCTTGGAAATACAGGAGGTGGATAATTATGTGGACTAGTGAAGTAACCAATATGATAGTAGAAGGCATAGGTCAGACTTTATATATGACACTAATGTCCACTTTGGTTGGATATGTATTTGGCCTTCCGCTGGGAGTTATGTTGGCAGTTACAGACAAGGGAGGATTAAGACCCAACAGGGTTATTTATAAGGTACTTGATGTAATTTCAAATATTATAAGAAGTGTACCATTTCTGATTTTGTTAATACTTATTATGCCGTTTACAACATTGATAGTAGGAAAAAGCTATGGCTCATCAGCAACAGTTGTTCCATTGGTTGTAGCAGCCATACCATTTATTGGAAGAATGGTAGAATCATCCATAAAGGAAATTGACAGTGGTGTAATAGAGGCAGCAAAGTCCATGGGTGCCAGTGATTTAAGAATTATAGTAAAAGTATTGTTACTTGAATCAAGAACATCCCTTATAACAGGTGCAACAATTGCAATTGCAACTATCCTTGGATATTCTGCAATGGCAGGATGTATTGGTGGCGGAGGCCTTGGAGACATTGCCATAAGATATGGATATTACAGATATGAATCAGCAATAATGATTGTAACGGTAATACTTCTTATAGTATTGGTTCAGGTTTTTCAATCAATCGGAATGGTGGTTGCATCAAAACTGGATAAAAGAAAAAAGTAATTATTGCAAAAGCAATATTAATATAAATGATTACATGTATTGTTTTGTGTAAACATAAGTGAAATAAGAATTTTTGACACTGTAATCAATAAAGAATGATAAAGGAAAAGGAGATAAAAAATGAAAAAAAGAATTTTAGCATTAGCGTTAGCAGGAGTTTTAGTAGTAGGAGCATTAACAGGATGTGGTTCAAGCAGTAAGGATAGCAAGAAAGACTCTGATGACAAGAAAATAACAGTGGCAGCATCAGCAACACCACATGCAGAAATATTAGAAGAAGCTAAATCATTGTTAAAGGAAAAAGGATACGAATTGGAAGTAAAGATATTTGATGACTATGTTCAGCCAAACAATGTTGTAGAAAGTGGAGAGTTTGATGCAAATTATTTCCAGCATGTTCCATATTTGGAACAGTTTAACAAAGAAAAAGGAACACACCTTGCAGTAGCCGGAAAAATTCACTATGAACCATTTGGTATTTATCCTGGAACAAAGAAAGATTTGAAGGATATAGCAAAGGGCGACAAGATTGCAGTACCAAATGATACAACAAACGAAGCAAGAGCATTACTTTTATTACAGGATAACGGTATTATCAAGTTAAAGGACGGTGCCGGAATAGATGCAACTGTAAATGATATTGCTGAAAACCCATATAACATTGAAATTGTAGAATTAGAAGCAGCACAGGTACCAAGAGTTGTAAATGAAACAGCATTTGTAGTATTAAACGGAAATTATGCATTAGAAGCTGATTACACAGTAAAGAAAGATGCACTGGCATATGAAAAATCAGATTCAGAAGCAGCAAAAACATATGTAAATGTAATTGCCGTAAAAGAAGGAAATGAAAACAGTGATAAGATTAAAGCATTAGTAGATGTTTTAAAATCAGACTCAATCAAGAAATTTATTGACGAAAAATACAATGGTGCAGTCATCGTATACGATGGCAAATAAAAAAATAGTTAAAATTTTCACAAAATTTTTGAATAAATCAGCAAATATTTCGGTTATTTTTTAACCTTGAAAAATATTTTCAAAGTAGTATAACTATAAATGTCAATTAAATACCCAATGCGTTGATAGGGATACATTGTAATGATTAATCCAGTACAGAGAGTCATGGTAGTTGAGAAGTGGCAGAGAGGCTTATTACAACATCACCCTTGAGCATCTTTACAAAAGCAAAAGCAAGTAGATAAAGACGTTTTCTTCACGTTACAGGAGAAGCTGTTGATAGACAGTGTTGAGTGGTAGTGGTTAGCAATAACTACTTCAAACAAAGTGGTACCACGGATGAATATAATCCGCCTTTGTTGTCGAAAGACAACAAAGGCTTTTTTTTATTACAGCCCATCAAAATTTATAATCACCTGTGCTTGCACAGAAGTGATTATAAATTTTAGAGGGGCGCCCACAAATGAGCATAAAAGACTGACGAAGTCAGTCGATATGCGAATGTGTGGTTGGATTGCGGGAGTGCGAAGCACGTAGCAATCCAAGTAATAAAAAGTAGTAGTAGCGCACAACAGCATAAAAGACTAAGCTTTCAAGTATCCCAACCGATACTTAACATAAAAAATACAATAGAAAAGAGGTAAAAAAATGAGTGGAATACTAATGATGATCATAGCGATTGTTGTTTTAGGAGGAGCATATCTTCTCTATGGTCGCTATCTTCAAAAGAAATGGGGCATTGACCCTAATGCAAAAACTCCAGCTTATGAAATGGAAGATGGAGTAGATTATGAGCCAGCTGATACAAACGTTGTATTTGGACATCAGTTTGCATCTATAGCAGGTGCTGGTCCAATTAACGGACCAATTCAGGCAGCAATTTTTGGTTGGCTTCCAGTTTTACTTTGGGTTTTAATTGGTGGTGTATTCTTTGGTGCAGTACAGGATTTCGCATCAATGTATGCTTCAGTTAAAAACAAAGGCCGTACAATTGGTTACATTATTGAAGAATATATAGGAAAAGTAGGAAAGAAATTATTCTTATTATTCTGCTGGTTATTCTGTATATTAGTAGTTGCTGCATTTGCAGACGTTGTAGCAGGTACATTTAATGGTTTCTCAGTACCTGAAACAGCTGGTCAGGCAGTACAGAAAATCGCAGCAAACGGTTCAGTTGCAACAACATCAATTTTATTTATATTTGAAGCTGTTGGACTTGGAATGATATTAAAATATGGAAAATTACATAAATGGGTTAATACAGCAATCGCCATTGTAATGTTAGTTGCAGCAGTTGTAATTGGTTTAAATTGTCCTATTTATTTAACAAGAGAAACATGGCACATTTTAATTTTTGCATACATTTTAGTTGCCAGTGTAGTTCCTGTTTGGGCATTGTTACAGCCTAGAGATTACTTAAACAGTTATTTGTTAATATTTATGATTGTTGGTGCAGTAGTTGGTGTATTTGTTTCAAATCCATCATGTAACTTACCTGCATTTACAAGTTTCAATGTAGATGGACAGTATCTGTTCCCAATCTTATTTGTAACAATAGCTTGTGGTGCTGTTTCAGGTTTCCATTCACTTGTATCATCAGGTACAGCATCAAAACAGATTAAAAATGAAAAAAACATGCTTCCAGTATCATTTGGTGCAATGCTTATGGAAAGTATGCTTGCAGTAATCGCATTAATAGCCGTAGCATCATTTGCAACAGGTGAAGCAGCAAAACAGGGCTTAACAACTCAGCCACAGATTTTTGCAGGTGCCATTGCAAACTTCTTAACAGCAGTTGGTTTACCATACAGTTTGGTATTTACATTAATTAACCTTGCAGTTTCAGCATTTGCTTTAACATCACTTGACTCAGTAGCAAGAGTTGGTCGTCTTTCATTCCAGGAATTTTTCTTAGATGAAGGAGTAACTGATGAAAACATGACACCATTCCAGAAAGTGGTAACAAACAAATATTTTGCAACAATCATCACATTGGTACTTTCTTTCTTACTTGCAAAAGTTGGTTATGCAGAAATTTGGCCATTGTTTGGTTCAGCAAACCAGTTGTTATCCGTACTTGCATTAGTAGCATGTGCAGTTTTCTTAAAGAAAACAAAACGTCAGGGCTGTATGCTTTGGGTTCCAATGTTCTTTATGATGGCTGTTACATTTACAGCCCTTGGAATGACAATCTACAAATTAGGTGGAGCATTCCTTTCAACAGGATTAACTCTTGGAAATACATTACAGTTAATTTTTGCAGTTTTATTATTAATCCTTGGTGTAATCGTTGCAGTACAGGGTGTAAAGAAATTGTTTGAAAAAAACACAGATAAAGCAGTTGCTTAATTAAAGTAAAAAATAATTATTGAAAGCGTAAGTTCAGAGATGAATTTACGCTTTTTATTTTTTAATAGCATAATTTTGAAATAATTTGTATGAATGATTGAATTTAATAAAAATAAAATATATACTTGAAGAAAAATTTTTACAAAGTAAAAACACACATTAAACAATATTGTGTGTATTTTTACTTAAAAAAAATCATATGTTAGAAGAATTATCAGAAAAAATAGTTAGATACAATGCTATATATAATATATTTAAGATTTATAAATTAAAGGAGAGAAGATGAATAGAATAAAAAGAATAGCAGTTTTAACAAGTGGTGGTGATGCACCGGGTATGAACTCAGCAATTCGTGCAGTAGTATTTGGAGCATATCACAAAAACATAGAGGTAATTGGCATTTGCCGTGGATATGAAGGACTAATCGACTGGAAAGAAAGACCACTTTCTCTTGATGTAGTAAGAGATATTAACAGTCGTGGTGGCACAATTTTGTACACAAGTAGAAGTGACAGATTTATGCAAAAAGAGTATAGACAGATTGCAGCAAAAAATCTTAAGGAGCATTATGTAGATGCTTTGGTTGTAATAGGCGGTGACGGTACTCTTCGTGGAGCAATTGATTTAAGAGAAGAAGGCGTGAATACTATTCATATTCCAGGCACAATAGACAGGGATGTGGCTTGTACAGAGTATACTTTAGGATTTGACACAGCAGTAAATACAGCTACAGAGGCAATAGACAAAATAAGAGATTCATCGGTATCTCATGGCAGATGCAGTGTTGTGGAAGTGATGGGAAGAAAACGTGGTTATATTGCATTGTGGGCAGGAATGGCTGCATCAGCAGATGCAATTGTCCTTCCTGAAAAATGGAACGGAGATTACGACAGTATTACAGATGAAATAAAGAAACATCATGCGGACAACAGAGACAGTTATTTGGTTGTTGTGGCTGAAGGTGTAACAGATGCTCCAAAGCTTGCAGACCTAATTAAAGAAAAAACAGGAATTGAATCAAGAGTGTCGGTGCTTGGTTATATTCAAAGAGGTGGAAATCCTACCGCAAAAGACAGAATGTACGGTTCATTAATGGGTGCTTATGCAGTGGAAATCCTTGTGGAAGGTAAGAAAAATCGTATTGTTGCAATTAAAAACGATAAACTTGTTAACTACGATATTAAAGAGGCACTTACTATAAATAACAACGAAATGGATCCATTCCAGTATGATTTAAGTCTTAGAATGTCTGAGTAGAAAGGAAGTCACTTTATTATTTATTCTCATAAATAATAAAGTGATTTTTGTTAAAAGAAATCAATCCTTCATCACGCATTTTGCATAATTCTTTTGACAGGGCGCTACGGTCCAAATTCAAAAAATCAGCCATTTGCTGTCTGTTAAAAGGAATGTCAAACTCATTGTTGTCATGAAGCAGAGTCTGACCTGAAAAATAAATTGACAATCTTTCCCTAATGGTTTTAGGAGCAGTACAAAAACTACGGTTTGAAAGAATGATATTTTTCCGTGTGGCAACCATTAAAAGATTTTTCGTAATCTGATATTGCCAATGGCAATGAGAATAAAGTGGGTTGTTAAGCACACTTAAATCAAAAAATAAAATAGTTGAAGGTTCAGCTGCCACAGTATTCACCATCAAAGGAGATTGGCTGTAAGCGTAGGATTCACCAAAAACCTGTCCCATAGACACCATACTTAAAATAGTTTTATTTCCCCACAAGTCATTATTTTCAATAATAACTTTTCCTTTTACTACTATTCCAATATGATGAATAATTTCACCATTATGAAATATCACATTGTTTTTTTTATAATCTTTAGTATTAAAACAATTTGTCATATAAATTTCGCTAAGTTCATCAGCATTAATTCCTTTAAAAATAGGCATTTCCAAATTTTCCAAAAATTGAATTATATTTTTTTTCATAAAACCTCATTTCCGTGGTTATAACCACTGATTCGTGAATCTTATTTTATTATAATCACCTTGTAAAATCAATAAACAAACAGGAGGAATCTATGATTAGAAAAATAATTCAAATAGATGAAGACAAGTGCAACGGATGTGGAGCCTGTGCATCAGCCTGCCACGAAGGAGCAATAGGCATGGTAGATGGTAAGGCAAAGTTGTTAAGAGACGATTATTGTGATGGTTTAGGGGACTGCTTACCAACATGTCCTACAGGAGCAATTACTTTTGTTGAAAGAGAGGCAGCAGCTTATGACCATCGGGCTGTAATGGAAAACATGAAGAAAAAACAGCAGGAAAATATTTCGACCCATCATCAGGGTGGATGTCCGGGAAGTAAAATGATGACTCTTAAAAGAGAGAAACATCAGGAAGGCTGTCCCGGAAGTAAAATCCAAACAATGAATTATAAACAGTCTGAAAACAATAATGGACCAATGGAATCAATGCTTGGACAGTGGCCATGTCAGATTAAACTGGTCCCAACCAATGCACCATATTTTGATGGAGCAAAACTGTTGATAGCAGCAGACTGTACAGCCTATGCCTATGCAAATATGCATCAGGAATTTATGAAGGGAAGAATTACAATAATAGGATGTCCAAAACTTGACGAAATAGACTATGCAGAAAAATTAACAACAATTATAAAAGAAAATGACATACAGGAAGTTGTTATTACAAGAATGGAAGTACCTTGTTGTGGTGGACTTGAATTTGCAGCAAAGACAGCAATTCAAAAAAGTGGAAAATTTATTCCATGGAGAGTAGTAACAATATCTATCGACGGTCAGATTTTAGATTGAAAAAAACTATAAAATAAAAAATATTAATTAGAAGTTTAAATCAGAAAATGAATTAGAAAAAGGAGAATGGAAAATGGGAATGTTTTGTTTTCAGTGTGAACAGACTGCAGGATGCAGTGGATGTACAAAAAATGTTGGAGTATGTGGAAAAACAGCAAATACAGCAAAATTACAGGATAAACTTACAGGAGCTTTAATTGGTTTAGCAAAGGTTTGTGGTAACAATCAAAAAACAGAAAATACAGACAGAATTATTATAGAAGGTCTTTTTACTACAGTTACCAATGTGAATTTTAACGACAATACTTTGGAAGATATGATTGAAAAAGTCCACAGGGAAAAAGATAAAATAGTACCAGGATGTACAGCATGTCTTTCAAGATGTGGTAACACAGATGATTATGACATGGAAGAACTTTGGAATGCCGATGAAGATATCCGTTCTCTTAAATCTCTTATTTTATTTGGAGTAAGAGGAATGGCGGCTTACGCATATCACGCTTTAATGCTTGGTTATGAAGACAAAGAGATAAATGAATTTTTCTACAGAGCATTGTCAGTTGTAAGTTATGATCTGGAAACTGATAAATTATTAGAAACAACACTAAAAGTAGGAGAGGTAAACTTAAAGTGTATGGCATTGCTTGATAAGGCAAATACTGATACTTATGGCACACCAACACCTACAAAAGTACCATTAACAATAGAAAAAGGACCTTTTATTGTTATATCAGGTCATGATTTGAAAGATTTAGAATTGTTACTTAAACAGACTGAAGGAAAAGGCATAAACATTTATACTCACGGTGAAATGTTGCCGGCTCACGGTTATCCTGAACTTAAAAAATACAGTCACTTAAAAGGAAACTTTGGAACAGCATGGCAAAATCAGCAAAAGGAATTTGATAATATTAAGGGACCTGTATTATTTACAACAAACTGTCTTATGCCTGTTAAGGAGAGTTATGCAGACAGAGTCTTTACAACTGAAGTTGTATCTTATCCTGAAATGGTACACATTGGGGAGGATAAAGATTTTACACCTGTAATTAATAAGGCGTTAGAACTTGGTGGATATGAAGAAGACCTAAAATTAACAGGCATAAATGGAGGCTCATATGTTACAACAGGATTTGCCCACGGAACTGTTTTGTCTGTGGCAGACCAGGTGATTGATGGAGTTAAGTCAGGAAAAATCAGCCATTTCTTTTTGGTAGGTGGCTGTGACGGCGCAAGGGCAGGCAGAAATTACTATACTGAATTTGTAAGGCAAACACCAAAGAATTCTATTATTTTAACATTGGCATGTGGTAAGTACAGATTTAATGATTTGGATTTGGGAGACATAGAGGGACTACCAAGAATAATGGATATGGGTCAGTGCAATGATGCTTATTCAGCAATAAAAGTGGCAGTGGCATTGGCTGAAGCCTTCCAGTGTGACGTAAATGAATTGCCACTATCCATGGTGTTGTCATGGTATGAACAAAAGGCAGTATGTATCCTTTTGACATTACTTCACTTAGGAATAAAAGATATATTAATAGGACCAACACTTCCTGCATTTATATCACCTAATGTTCTAAAAATATTGGTAGAAAATTATAATATTTCACCTATTAGTACACCGGAGGAAGACCTTAAAAAGATTTTGGTTTGACATAATTAAAAATTCTGTGATAATAGATATGAACTTATGTTAATAAATTCGGTCTAAATGTCAGGAGAATGATAATGAATATTTTGTCAATTGAAAATATAACACATTCATATACAGAAAGAAAATTGTTTGATGATACCAGTTTCTATTTACACGAAGGAGAAAAGGTAGGAGTAATTGGTATTAACGGAACAGGAAAATCAACCCTGCTAAAAATAATGGCAGGGCTTGAAGTCCCTGACCGTGGTCAGGTGATTAAGGCATCAAATATAATGATTCATTATCTTCCACAGAATCCACAGTTTAATGATGAAGATACAGTTATTGAAAGTGTGCAAAATATGGTTCACCACCATGCCAATGAAAACGAACTGGTTATGGCAAAATCGATGATGACAAAGCTTGGAATTACTGATTTTAATCAGAAAGCATCTGAATTGTCAGGTGGTCAGAGAAAGCGCCTGGCGCTGGTGTCGGTGCTTATAACTCCCTGTGATATTTTGATTTTAGATGAGCCAACAAACCATTTGGACAGTGAAATGGCAGAGTGGCTTGAAAATCAGCTAAGGGCTTTTAAAGGAGCTTTGGTTATGGTGACTCATGACAGATATTTTCTTGACAGTGTAACAAACCGAATCATTGAACTTGATAAAGGAAAAATCTACAGTTATGATGAAAAGTATTCAGGATTTTTGCAGAGAAAATCAGAGCGTGAGGACAGCTTAAGGGCAAGTGAAAGAAAAAGACAAAGCATTTTAAGAAAAGAAATTCAGTGGATTAGCAGGGGCGCAAGGGCAAGGTCTACAAAGCAGAAAGCACATATTCAAAGATATGAAAATCTTAAAAATCAAAAAGGTATAACTGTAGATGAAAAAATAGAATTAAGTAGTATTAAATCAAGAATGGGAAAAACAACCATAGAACTTGAAAATATATCAAAGGCATACGGAGACAATGTTCTTATCTCTGATTTTTCCTACAATTTTCTAAAAAATGACAGAGTAGGTTTTGTTGGAAAAAATGGTTGTGGAAAAACTACGTTGATGAAAATGATTGATGGTAGAATAAAGGCTGATTCAGGAAATATCAACATAGGTCAGACTATCAAAATCGGCTACTATACTCAGGAGATTGAAAATAGCAAAGAAGCAGGAATTGCTTATATGGATCCGGAGGAAAACGTTATTGATTATATTAAAAATACAGCTGAATTTGTGAGAACAGAGGAGGGTCTTGTATCGGCATCAGCCATGCTTGAAAGATTTTTATTTCCTTCATCCCAGCAATACAACAAAATTGAAAAGTTGTCAGGTGGAGAAAAAAGACGGCTAAATCTGCTTAGAGTATTGATGGAGTCACCAAATGTACTAATTCTAGATGAACCTACCAATGATTTGGACATTGAGACAATGACTATTTTGGAAGATTATCTGGATAGTTTTGATGGTATTGTTATTACAGTAAGTCATGACAGATATTTTCTTGACAGAGTGGTAAGAAGAATCTTTGCATTTGAGGGCAACGGTGTTATTAAACAATATGAAGGTGGCTACACTGATTATATCAATAAGAAAAAGCAGTCAATACGGCAGGACGGCAGAAACAATAAAAGCCATCCGGGGCGTGGAGACAGTAGTTACAATAATAAAAAACAGTCAGGTCATCGAAATGACATTCAAAATAGTAAAAGTGCCGATGACAGGGCGGATGAGAAAAATTCGGGGGATAAGGAAGCCTATAAAACACGAAATAAAAAGCTGAAGTTTTCATATAATGAGCAAAGAGAATACGAAACCATTGAAAATGACATCCAGCAGCTGGAAGAAAAAATAGCAAAAATTGATGATGACATTGTAAAAAATTCTACCAATTCCGTAAAACTTAGTGAACTTATGGAAGAAAAAGATGAAGTAGAAAGCCAGCTTATGGAAAAGATGGACAGGTGGGAGTATTTGGAAGATTTGGCTAAAAAAATAGAAGAGCAGAAATAAGAATCAAAAACCAAAAAGTTGTGAAACCAAAAATTGAATAAAAATTATATGAAATAAAAAGCAGATTGTTTTGAATATAAATCCTAAGTTAGTTAATAGGAGCTATTCAGGGCAATCTGCTTTTTAATGTAAAGTATGATTTGAACTACACTGCTTTTAATATAAGGTGCAGTTTGAAATATACCTAAAATAATTTGATGTTTATATTTATGCTAACTTTTCGCAAATATCTCTTGCAACATAAACACCACTGGCTGAAGCGTGGGAAAGTGAATGTGTAACACCGCTGCCATCTCCAATAATGTAAAGACCATCGTATTTACATTCAAGGTGTTCATTAAGTTCAACTTCCATGTTGTAGAATTTAACTTCAACGCCATAAAGAAGTGTATCGTCATTTGCTGTACCAGGGGCAATTTTGTCCAAAGCATAAATCATTTCAATAATGCCATCAAGTATACGCTTTGGAAGTACAAGACTTAAGTCTCCCGGAGTAGCTGATAATGTAGGAGTAACAAGTCCTTCTTCAATTCTGTTTTCAGTACTTCGACGACCTCTAACTAAATCACCGAAACGCTGTACAATAACACCACCACCTAGCATATTTGAAAGTTTGGCAATGCTTTCACCATATCCGTTGCTGTCCTTGAAAGGTTCTGAAAAGTGCTTTGCAACAAGTAAAGCAAAGTTGGTATTTTCTGTTTGCATTTCTTCACCTTCGTAGCTGTGACCGTTTACCGTAACAATGCCGTTTGTGTTCTCATTTACAACTATACCGTGAGGGTTCATACAGAAAGTACGGACATTATCTTCAAACTGCTGTGTACGATATACAATCTTGCTTTCGTATAATTCATCTGTAAGATGAGAGAAGATAACAGCAGGAAGTTCAACACGTACACCAATATCCACACGGTTTGACTTTGTAGGAATATCCATTTCCTGACAAACATGTTCCATCCACTTGCTTCCGCTTCGACCAACAGAAACAATACACTGTTTGCTTTCGTATGAATCCTTTTCTGTGTGAATACAGTAGCTGTCTTTTAAATGTTCAATGGAAGTAACAGGTGTGTCAAAGAAAAATTCAGCCTTATTCTTTAATTCGTCATATAAATTTTCCAATACAACATAATTTATATCTGTTCCTAAATGACGTACTGATGCATCTAATAATTTAAGCTTGTTCTGCATGCAAATCTTTTTAAACTGTGTGCCGGCAGTTGAAAATAATCTTGTGCCCTCACCACCGTGAGTCATATTGATTTCGTCAACGTACTCCATCAGTTCTGTAGCATGTTTCTTTCCAATGTACTCGTACAAAGTGCCACCGAAATCATTGGTAATATTGTACTTACCATCTGAAAATGCTCCGGCACCACCAAAACCACTCATAATAGAACAACTTTTACAATTGATACAATTTGGAATTTTATTGCCGTCGATAGGACATTTTCTGTCTGATAACTTATGACCGGCTTCAAATACAGCCACTGATAAATCAGGCTTTTTCTTTAATAACTCATAAGTAGCAAAAATGCCTCCCGGACCGGCTCCAATTATAATAACATCATAGTGCTTCATTAAAAATCCTCCTAAAAATAAGCATAAAAAATCCGCTAAATAATAATCTATGCCCGTAATGATTATAGATAACTATTTGCGGTAGTTAGTAGAAACATTCAACCTTATTTTGAACTTATATAATCCACAGATATGATAGCAAAATAAGGAACTAAAAGCAATAACAATTTGTATATTTGTAGAATGGCAATGTGGACAGGCATTAAGTGGCTTAAATCCTTTTTTTGCATTTTTTCTTCGTAGGTTTCTTCTTTTGGTTTAGATGAATCATAAACTACTGCATATAGTCCAAAACAAAATGAAAAACATATAAAAATACAGATTATAAATTTTACAAGCATAAACAACCCTTCCTTTAATAAATAAAAATATTTTTATATATAATATCATAATATGGTAACTGATGCTTTAAACTTTTCAAAATTTCACGGATAAATTGACAGAAAAAACTAAAAAATATAATATAAAATAAAAATATGATTTCTAAAAACATATAATTTTTTAATGAAACAATGTCACAAAAAGAGTAACAAATGGAAGCATACTCATAAACCAATATGAAAGAAGAAAGGGGACAGTTTATGATAAAAAAAGAGTATCAGATTACGGATTTTAATGAGTTAATTGGTGTTATGAACAAATGTGATGTATGTACACTTGCAGTTAATAATGGTGAAGTTCCTTATATTATTCCCATGAATTTTGGAGTAGATGTGGAAGATGAAAATGCGGTTTTGTACTTTCATGGCGCAAATCACGGAACAAAATTAGAATTGTTTAAGAGAAATAAAAAAGTGTCATTTGAGATGAACTGCAATCATTGCTTTATATTGTATGAAGAGAAGATGACCTGCACTATGGGATATGAAAGTGTAATAGGCCAGGGCAGAATAGAGTTTGTGCCGGAAGAAGAAAAGCTGAAAGATTTAAGAATTATAATGGAGCACTACCACATAGGAAAATTTGATTTTGACAAAAGTGTTTTGCCAAAGGTTACAGTGTACAAATTGGTTATTGAAAATATGACAGGCAAAAGAAGAAATCATGCAAGACAGATATAACAGCAAAAATTTATAAAAAAACTTGGTATGACAGAAATTTTGTGGTAAGATATAGACAGTGATTTTGAACGGATAAAAAAGCAAATATATCATCTAAAATGGATAAGAAAGAGTTGTAAATAACATATTTGTAATGTTTATGGACAACTCTTTTTAAGTTATTGGGGAGAAAGGAAAATTATGAAAAAGAATGATAAAGTTTTAAAAATAGTATTAGCAGTAGTAATAGTTTTTTTAATCTTGAAAATAGGAGGATATGGTACTGATTCTAGAGAGTCAGAGAGCACAACTTCCTATTGGGATGAAGAAGATTATACATTGGAAACAGACAGTGTCGAAAATGAAACAATAATGAATTCAGATTATAATGAAGAGGAGGAAACAACAGAGTTTGTTCCATATACAAAGCATAAAAATAAAAAGAACAAAACAGATTCTTACGATGAAGGATATGAAGATGTGTATTTTGATGGGGACTATGATGACGATAAATATAATAAAGATGAAGATTATGCAAATGGTGTAGATGATGCAATTGAAGACGATTATGAGGAAGATGGCTGTGATTGGTAATGCATATCTATCTTTAAATTTGAAAATTATATTGTATTATATATATACAATCCACTTTTGCAAATTTGCAACACCATTTTTTGTGTGCTATAGTTGAATCACAAAGGAGAACGAAAATGGATTTAAAAAAAACACCGGCACAGATAATAATGGAATTGTGTAATCAGGCAGGAATATCAAGAAACGAGCTGGCAAGGAGATTAAATGTTACTCCTTCACAGATTAGCCGTATTACAAATGAGGAAACAAAAACTATTAGTAGTGAAATTCTTATAGCCATTGCAAAAGAGTTTGGAGTTTCAGCAGACTATATATTAGGTTTAACAGATGTAAATAATACAGTGAAAGAAGCAGAAAATGGAGTAATGGAGCAGAATGAAAGTACATCATGTACCCCTATGCTTCTTATGAGTTCGGCATTTCCCCTTGGAAAATGTCTTGAATTTATAGAAAACATAGATGATATGCCTCAAAGAGAAATGGCATATGCAGAGTATTATTATTTTAGCGGTCAGCACGAAAAAGCAGTAGAATACTCAGAAATGTATTTAAATCATCAGGATATAATGCTCAAACTGTCAGCAAGTCTTATATATACATTTGCAAATCTATCCCTTGATAGAATCAATTTGGCAAGACTTGGCCTTGACAGATTAAAGGAATATTTAAAAACTGCCATGTCAAAGGAGACGGATAAAAAGACAATGGCATGTTGTGTATTTGTTGCATCAGCAGCTCACACACTACTACATTTGCCAGTGGGACATATACCACCTCTTGCCAATTATTTAACAGAATTTACGAAAGGAATGCAGTTGTGGGGAGCCTATGTTTTGGCACATAAAGCGTACCTTAATAAAGAATATGAACGTTCTCTTGGAATAGTTCAGGCGTGCATAATGACCTGCGATAAGGTATATCCAATAGCAATGATTTATCTAAATCTTGTTGCGGCAATGGACTGTATGAATATGATGGAAAAGGACAAGGCAAAAGAGTATTTTATGACCGCGTGGAAGATCTCCAAGCCTGATGATTTAATAGAGGGTATTGGTGAGCATCACGGACTTTTGCAGGGACTTATTGAAACATGTATGAGAAAGGATTATCCTGAAGATTACGCAAGAATCATAAACATTACATACAGGTTTAGTGCAGGCTGGAGAAGAATACACAATCCAGATGCAAAGGAAGATGTGGCTGACAATCTTACAACTACAGAATTTACAATAGCCATGCTTGCCAATAGAGGTTGGACAAACAGGGAAATTGCAGAATATTTGGAAATTACCCAAAGAACAGTAAAGCAGCATCTGACATGTGTATTTAACAAATTAAATATTGAAAACAGAAAACAGTTAAAAACATTTATGCTTAGATAATTATAGCAAATTCAAGATTGTTAAATAAAAATAATAATAGTATTAAATATATGCAAATAGGAACAATTGAATATTAAAAATTAAATATCAAAAAATACAGTGGACATTTCTTAATTGGAATGTCCATTTTTTTTTAAAAACGGACGATGTGGAAAAAATCTCCTTAGTATATAATTTTATTAGTATATGACAATTAGAGAACGAAGAGGGAAGGAGATGAATCCATGTTGAAACACAAATTTAAAATAGCAGTAAACAAAAGTAAAATTATCAGCACAGTGCTTACAGTGGCAATAGTTGTTACAAGTATACCTGTAGTGGAGTTTTTCAGAGGGACTCAAGATGTTGGAGCAGCAGTTACATACTCTCCAAAAAAAATAGGTGTGTCTTTAATGTGTAAGGATATGTTGTCAGGTTCTAATGATGACAACGTATATAATGCATTAACAAGAACCAATTCTCTAACTGAAGATTCAGGTGGCGGAAGTGCATTTAACAATGTAGGCATGCTGGGACTTACATATCAGAACCGACATGGTGATGCCGGAAAGTCTTACCGTGCAAATTTAAAAAGCGATAAATATAAAGGTTTATATGATTTGGCAAAAAAAGGACAGATTGAACAGAGCCTTTCTGCCAATGTTAAAAACCACAATCACAGAAGTACAAAAAGACATTGGAACAAAATAAAACAGTATTGTAAAATTATATTTGGTTATCCAACAAGTTCAGGTAATGGTTCATTTTACGGAAGACTTTTTGAAAGCAACAACAATTCTGATTATTCAAATATAGGTGGTAATGGTTATTGGAATAAGATGAATCCTGACAAGGGCTATAATCATCAATTGTGTGTATATTTAACCGCAAAGAAAGGATGCGGTGGCTGTAGTGGTGCATATATAGAAAATGTATCTGTTGCACTTAAAGACACAAAATCCCCAACTATTTCAAGTATTACAATTAGCAAGGATCAAAATGGAAATTCGGCTACAGAGTATTTTAAGGCGGGACAGACGCTTTATGCCAAAGTAAAATTCAACGAATATGTACGTCTGGCAGACAATGACAAAGCAAGTAATCAGTCAACAAACATAAAATTGGGACTGTCTCTTGGAAAGAAAAACACAAAAGAAGTAACTCAGATTTATGCAAATTTAATTAATCTAAAAGATGACTTTGCAATTTTTTCATATAAGATACCAGCCACAATATCTGCCAATAAAACAACTTATAATACAGATTTCTTTATATCGGGTTTGGCAGACATTACAAAACAGGGAAGTTTAATAGTTACATCATCAACAAACAAAGACAAAAAGTTTAGCAGAGTGTTTTTAGACAACAATGGTAATAATTTAGCTTATAACAGTTCAACTATGAAAAAGTTGAAAAGTGGTATAAATGATGACACTAAATTTGAAAGCAATATAAAAAAGGCAACATGTGCAATTACGGATATTGCAGGAAATCCTGTTGATATTGGTAGTTTCAGAGTGGACTCTGCAAAAACAAAAGGTGTGGAAGTAAAAAGGACATACTTAGATGCTGTAAGTCCAAAAGTAAGCAGTGTGGATCTTTCATCAAATCAAAGTGTAAGTAAAAGCAATGACCAGGAAAATCATTATCTGAAAGCTGGCACAAAACTTACTACAAAAATAGTAGTTAATGAAAAACTTCAAAATCTTTCATCAACACAGCTTGGAACTATTAAGGCAAAACTAAATATTTATGGCAGTAAAGACAATCAAATATCTGTAAAGGCAAAAAGCATTTCTTATGGTGACAGCACAAGTATAACATTTGAACCAGTCACAATAGATAAGACCATGACTGTCAAGCCTATTGCTACAGGAAATCAGAAAGCAGACTACAAAATAACAGTAGCAGATGTGGAAAATAAGAATTTACTAAAGGACTATTCAGACAATGCTGTTGGAAAAATTGGCGACTTAAGGTCTAATACAGGAAGAGAACTGTTCCTTGATAATATACCACCGAACATTATGGTAGATAATAACATAGTAAAAGAAACAGATACTTATGAAATGGCAAAGTGTGATACCAACGGCGAGGTATATAGAATTGTTCTAAATACAACCGATAATGACAAAACCGGAAGTAGCCAGAAACCATATGCCTCAGGAGTAATGGGGGCAAAAGGCGTCATAAGTGTTGATTTGCAGTCAAATACAGTTTCAAAATTTCAATACATATTGTCGGTTAAGGAAATAAAAAACAGCGATCTTTCAAAGAAAACATATAAGGTGGGCCAGTCCAATAAAAATCTTGCATTAGACGGAACAGACGATAGAAATACTACATTTTCACTTCCAAATAAGAGAACATATGTATATTTGTATTTAAAGTTTATGGACGAGATTGATTACGGAGATGTAACGTCAGGCATAAAGGTAAAAATCACTGCCGAAGACGTTAATAATAATATTGCAACAGCAACGGCGAAATACAACTATACACCAGCAGATAAAATTAAACCGACTATTTCATATGAGGGAATAAGTTTAAAAGAGAACACAGACAACACAGCATATCAGCAGGCAAAAATAAGAATAAAGGATCAGGGTGGAATTGATATAAATAATATCAAATACACATGGGTTAAAGAGGGACAGGCAGTTCCCGGTGTAAGTTTATATGAAAAGTTGCCTTTAGCAAAAGTTGAAAAAGTTAAAACAGTAAACAATAAAGTAACTGAATGTGTTGCAACAATAAAAACAGATGATGTTTCTTTAAATCAGATATACAGTGCAGGACTTTATGTGTTTGTACAGGATGTTTCAGAAAACAAAACAATAAGCGACAAACTAGTTACTGCAAACATTGACATGAGCAAACCAACGCTTCAGATTAAGATGCCTGAAAACAACCAAAATAAGAAATCTTCATTGATTGTAAACGGACCATTTACATCAAGTACAAATGATGTAAGTATGTTTGTTGCCATTGAAGATCCTGTTAATGCAGGTAATTACTTTATCAGAATGGCTTCAGGAAAATCATCAGCCATTGGAGTAAACGAGGAAGAATATTTAAACGAAAAAACCTTACCATTTTCATCTTCAGCAAGTACAGGTGAAATAGGCAAGTGGAGTTATGGAAAAATTACCAAAACAGGAAGTAAGTACACTATTACAAAAGCATTTAATTTAAATGATAATACAGACAAAACATATACAAACAGGTTACTTGCCATATCAGGAAATATGTATTATGGAAAAGTAAACATAATAGCAGGTACAGGTTTTAAAGCATCAGCTTTTACAGAAAACGGAAAGGTTGTAAATTTTGATGCCTCAAAAGGAACGGAGATTGAGAAAGCATTTCTTATGATGCCTGATACATATGGTTTTTCAAAAACTCAGGATGTGTTAGCAGACAAATTTACAGTTTATGATGCAAAGCCAAACAGTGTAAAAATTAATGCAAAAGAAAATTATGGTAAACAGGTAAATAAGGAAGATTACAGTGATTACAATCCTGAAGATTATAATCCGGAGTATTTGGCAAGCCTTGCTGGGGCAGCATTTACTATTAACATAACAAATACAAGAGAAAAGGATTTAGCAACAGAAAATATAAATTATGGTTCGCAAAATACTTATATAAAACTTAAAAATGCAGACAGTGGATATTATGTTTACCAGTGGGACATGAGTCAGGGATTAAAACAGGAAAATATTACAATTCCTGAGGAAATTCAGTTGGAAAATGGACATTATGCCTTAGAAGTATCAATTGCCAACTTTATAGAAGATGGTGATAAGGAAATAGTGACAACGGAAACTTACGACAATATTTACGTGTACAACTATTCAGACAAAATGACAGAGGCTTTTGGAATTGACAGTGTATCAACAAAAATTGATTTTACTGCAAAAGACCAGCATATAGATGATGAAAGACCACCATATGTAGGTTTTGAAAAAACAGGCAATTACAATTTTACAAGGAAATTTACAGATGTAAGAATAAAAGATTATACATCGGATTCAAATCTGGCATATGATACTGACACTTTATATCTTGGAAACTGCCATACTGATACATATGATGATCAGACCATTTCCTATGAAAGAACAATAAAGTTTTCGGCAAATGGAATGAGTTCAGAAGATATTGATAATTATTGGATTAAAGTTTGGACAGGAGACAGTGAAAATAAAAGAGCAGCACGTTGGTTTAAATTTGACAGGTTTAATGCAGATGACAGAACATTGACTATTAATGTAAAACCTATTGATGGATTTAAAGTTAAAAGTGCAGAAAGTTCTGAAGATTTTTACGCAACAGATATTTCTACAACTGAGTGTGAAATTCCTGTATTTGAAGGATCAAACACAGTTTCATATGAAATAATGAATATAGGTGGAAATAAGTCAGAGATTCATCAGGTGGAAATAATGTATCATACACATGCACCTGCATTAACCATTGATGTTGATAACAAAGAAGGCGTTGCAACAACAATGTCAGCAAGAGTTATTGAACTTGGCAGTGATTTTGTAACAGAAAATGTAAATTTGTATGAAACAGATTTTAAAGGTGATGAGTCAAAAATAAATGAAACAGAAGACAGAGAGTTTCAGTATACCGAAAATGGAAGACATTTATACTATGCAGTAGACGGATACAGAAATCTTGCGTTTAAGCAGTTCTACATTGAAAATATTGATAATGGAACACCTGTTGCATCTTTTAAAACTGTAACACCTGCCAAATTCGCAACATATGAGGGTGCAGCTGAAGATGAAGGCTATATGGAAAATGCAACATTAGCAGTGGATATAAAAGATGATAAGTCTTTGGAAAATGTAAAAATAGATATTGCAGTTGATGACAGGGAAAGTTTTACGGTAGACCTTAGCGAAAAATGGAACTATGGAGATGGAGATGAACATGGTGGTACATATCTAGGTAGAAAGAAACTGGATGGTACAGGTGTAAAAGAAGTTCAGTTGTCCTATGGTCCTGAATCAAATGGTGAGTATTATGCATATTTGTACATCCAATTAAATGACGATATAGATAGCAGTAAAAAATTCAAAGAGAGAATAAATCATACAGTGGTAATTAATGTAACTGATGAAGTAGGACATACAATGGAAAAAACATTGACTACTAACGGACATGAATTTTATGGATTAAATAACATACCAAGAATAAAAAATGTAATGTGTGAACCTGAAGGGGAGGCTATTGACATTGAATTTACAGGTGATGTAAGGGTAACAAAGGTAAATGGCAATGAAGTTCCTGAAAAACTTTACGAAAGAATGGACTTGATGAGTCGCTTCCCAATTTCAAAGGGAGAAAACATGAGCCATCAGTTTGAAGGAGCAGACCTTGGGGACATAAAATTAAAGGATTACTTTGGTATCTGCAAAGACGGAACTTACGAAATAGAATATGTGGATGTTTATAACAACAAATACAAAGAAAACTTTAAGGTGGAAAATTTCTTTGGAAACTATGCAGCAGACATTAAGTACAGCACATTGTCAAAGACAAATCAAAATGTGGTAGCAACCATTACAGCAGTAGACAAAAATGCAGAGTTAAGTTTGAAAGATGATGGCAAAACAAGTGACAACTACACGGTCACATGGAGTAAGGACAAGACAAAGGCAACTGTTGAGTTTACATACAATGATGCAGTTACATTTAATCTTAAGGTGAAAGGCGCAGCAGAGGCTGACAAAGTAGTTGAACATAATGTTACGGTAGGAAACATTGACAAGAAGGCTCCTGATGATGTGAAAGTGACATGGGTATTTAAAGAGACCGGAGAAATTTTTGAAGGAAAAACTTTAGATACAGGAAAGTTATTATCCTTAACTACAAACAATGATATTCAGGTTCTCATTTCATCAGATTCAGAAGACATATATGGAGTAGGCGGCAAGGAACTAAGTCATACATTTACATATTCAGAAAATATGGATAGAAGCTACACATTTGAGTATGCAGATGAATGTGGAAATGAAGGAGAACCGGTTACATTTACATTGCCGGATGAACTTGTAATGACAAAATATCAGCCACCGGTTCCAGAAGAGGAATTACCTGATACAGAAGCACCATCTCTTTCAGCAGAAGTTTATGCTGTATACGATGGCATGGCAGAGTACAAGACTTCATGGAATCCTGAAAGTGATGATTTTAACGAGATAGCAGAGGATATTGGATTTACAGGTGGTTACAAAATTAAGTACACATTGTTTGACAGAAGTAAATCCAAAATAGTAGTTTTAAATGGATTAAATACTTCAATTAACAATGTAACCTACAATAGTAACTCAGACAATATAGACGGAGTAAAGGTATCTGCTTTAGACAACAGTATTGTTATAACAAAGGCATGTTCCATTACAGTTGTAGCTGTAGATGAAGCAGGAAACAAAGTGGCGCATAGCTTTACAGCATCAAAATTTGATACTGAAAAACCAACAGTTACTGTAAAAAAAGTTGGAAAAAGCTTTAGAGAAATGAATCTTCAATATTACCTTGATGATAATACAGATGCCAAAAATCAGAATGGAACAGTTACACCTGTTACTAAGGGGCTGAAAACCGGAGTAGATGAGGACGGATACTATTATTATCTGGAAATAAAAGACAACGGAACATACAATACGGTATTTAAGGATAAAAGTGGAAACAAAACAACAGTAGCAACAAAGATTACGGAAATTGACAATAAGGCACCAACTATTAAGGTGTCATCATGGAGTCCTTGTTACACAAAGGATGGAAAGACATATGAAAAAATTGCACCAACAGAGCCGGTAAACAGTTCTGTAACATTGTCTCTTGATTTTGACAAAACTGTATCAGAACTGAAAGTGTTCTATAAAAAGGGAGATTCATGGATTGAGGATAAAAATGTATTCTCAAAAACATTAATTGAACTTGGTGGACGAAAAGGCAAGGTTCAATTTAAGGAAGCAGTGCCTGGAATTGTAAAGGTGGTAGCAAAATCGCCAAACGGCATGAGTAGTGAATTGTCAGATATTGATTTGGAAGGCATTATTGACAAGATGGCTCCAAAGATTACATTTACACAAACAAAGAAAAGAAACAGCGTAGAAGTTATATACAAGTCAGATGAAAAAGTTCTTGTAACAGGATGTGATTATGACACTACATATGGAGCAAATACAAATATACCACTTACTATAAAAGCCAATGGTACATATGAGCTGACCTTTACAGATATGGCAGGAAACATTACCACAAAGAGTATTACCGTGGATTCAATAGATGAAACTCCACCGGAAATATATGCAGTGGGTATACCACAGGACTATGTTGCACCTAAAAACTGTAAGATTAAAGTAACAATGTCAGAAAAAGGAATCATTACATTCCAGGGAAAAGATTACAGTGTGAAGGCTCCTGTGGATGCAAATGGTGATGGCAAACTAGTAGGTGATGAACTTGATTGGATTACACTGCCAATTGATTCAAATGGAAGTTACCAGGTAAAGGCAGTAGATGAGGCTGGACTTGTATCATACAAAGTATTACAGGTTAAATATGTAGACGCTCAGGCACCAAATATTCAGTTTAACAAGTCTGTAGTCAACGTATCCCAAGGCACTACAGTAAAGGAATTAAAGGATATCCTGCTTGATGAAGATTCATATATCCTATGGGATAATGTAGACCCTACACCTACAGTTACTATTGAAAATATGCTGACAGAAGCAAATCTTAATAATCAGGGCATACACGAAGTTAAATATGTTCTAAAAGACAGCTCAGGAAACCAGCGTATTGTAACAAGATATGTAAAGGTAATCAGTTCAGCCAACCTGAAAATAAAGGCAAATGGAGAACTAATGTCATCCTGCGACACAACAATTTTAAATGAAAACGAAGTAACCCTTACACTTGGAAAGTCAAAACGAAAAGGGGAATCATTTAAAGTTTATTATAAGGAAGGAATTAGAAAGGCAGGCTCAATGAAAAATGCCAAGTCTACTAAAAAAGGCAAAATAACCAACTTAGAAAACGGATTCTACACTTTATATATTGTGACGCAGAATAAGGAGACATATTTAACATATTTATTTATAGCAAAATAGGAGGACAGGTATATGAAAAAAATACATAGACAAAAAATATTAAATAGCTTTATCTGTCTGGTGCTTTCAGCAGCTTTGATTATAACAGCAATGCCGGTGGATTCTTACGCAGAGAATAAAACAACATCAAATGAAAGTAGTGGATATCAGGTAAGCAGTCAGGTTCTGTCTCTTGAAAATGATTATACATCTGTCCATATGTCCGGAACAAATGGCGGATTTTATATATCAAACGTTGAGGGAGATAAAACAATAAAATCTGACAACAATAAGGAACTTTTATATCATAGTGAGGATTATGATACCTCATTTACATCATTTAAAATAACCAAAAACGGAACAACAAATGTTTATATCTTTGGTGAGGACTATTCTTATGAAGGAATAGAAACCAGTCCTGTTACTGTATCAAAAGATGCTACAGGATTATCAGCAAAATGGACACTGGGTGAATTGGAATTTACCCAGCGTCTGGAGCTGGCAAACTCAGGCTCCAATGAACACGGCATGGTTTCCATTAGCTACAATGTAAAAAATAATGGAAGTGATGACGTAAAAGTAGAGGCCAGAATTCTTCTTGATTCAGCAATAGGCAGTAAAGATTTTGCATATTATGAGTTGCCGGATACATCGTATAACAGTGATTTCATTGAAAAAGAATGTGTTATAAAGGCAAATGAAATACCGGCGACATTTTATGCATATGATGATATGAAAAATCCATCTACAACAGCCAGTACAGTTATTTCATCTAAGGGAATGCTTAAGCAAATCGCTTTTGCACATTGGAATTCCATAGCTGCAACAGATTTTGAATTTGCACCAAATGAATCCCTTAATTTTACAAATGATGGAAATGATGAATTTGGAACAGCAGACAGTGCCATGGCAATGTACTATGATTTAGGCACGGTTAGTGGAAATAAAGAAGGTATGGTTAATACATATTATGGAGTTTATTCCAATGAAAAGGTAAAGCCTGAAACTGACACAGTGGCATTTAATATGACAGCACCTGCAACTCTTAGTCTTGCAGCAGATGGCAAGTCTTATATTTCAAATTGCAATAGAGACAGTAGTGGAAGTTTTAAGACAGATGGAATATTCAACATTCAGGCATCACTTAAAAACATATCTAAAAACACAAATTATGATGAGATAGTTGTGGCAGCTTATGCATCAGAGGGCATTACACCACTGGATGAGCATCAGCAAAATTTAGACTATGAAACAAGTTATGCAAAGCCTTATACAACTACATATGTGGATTTTAAAAAGGGTACCAATTTAAATATTCCATTTTATTTTAAGGCAGATGTGGATACTTCGGCAAGTTACAGAAAAATAACTTTTAGAGTATACAAAATCACAAGCAAGACGGATTCAAACCTTCTATATGAAAATATGTTATATGAAGGTTCAACATATGTATTGTGTCCTGGAGGAAACGGAAAACTTCCACAGATTACATTTAACAGTGCCACTCCACAGATTTTGTACAATGATCTGTCAAGACATTTGTACATTACAGGGAAAAACTTTTCAATGCTTGAAGATAAAAGCAGATACACACTTTACGCTGAAAGTGAAAATGAAAGATATGAAATTCCTTCATCAAATATAACAGTATATGGTGCTGAAAATAAAATTGATGTGCTGTTTAATGAAAAAATGAAGCCGGGAACATACAAACTGATATTTGATTGGACCCAGCCACCTACAGGAGTAAATAAAAAAACTACAGGAGATGCACTTTCCATAATTATGTCGGACGATATGAAATATAGAAATGATTATTATGGATTGTTGGCAGTGGTTCAGGAAAAAGGCACCAGTGGAAACAGTGCAAAATATGACATTAAAACTTTCAAAGATGAGAAGGAATATGACAAAGACAAAAACAAATATCAGGAAGTATTACTTTTATTTAAAGGAGACTTTATAAAGGACGATACTTTTGACAAGGGAACAAATGGAAAAAATGTAAAATATGTTGCAAAGTCAATTGATGGCGACAAGGATAAAATTGTTATAAACAACTGTATTGATGCCTTTGACGGAACAGTTACCATCACAAAGGAAAATGGAAAAATCAATACAGATTTTGACGACATTACCCTGAATGCATCAGTGGAAAATACCAGAATTTATAAAGGAAATGCAGGATTTACTTCCATTGAGGATGGACAGGAATTTAGTCTTGTTCCATACAACACCAATGGTGAGGAGATAGGAGACTTTGATGATGAAGTCATTACCCTTGTATATCCATCAGCATTAAATGGACTGATGACCATTGCAGGAATGGCTTTTAATCTGTCATTTGCAAGACTTGGAATGATGTATGAAACAGATGCAGAAAGTGCAGGAGACATAAAGGAAAATCAGGCAAAAGGATTTGTAATGTCATTTTCGGCAAGTCTTGATTTAAGTTTTCTTATACCAGTTTCAAAGCGTAACAGTGTTGATAATAGTGATAAAACAACAGGCTCAGGGGTATTTTCTGATACAGGAGCAAAGGCAGATGATCTTAGGAACCAGTGGGGTAAAACTTACAAAAAGCAAACTGGTTCTTCAGGCACTTTGGCAAAAAGTAAAAAGAAAAGAGAAAAAACAAATGGTTCAGTGCAGGTAAAAAATGTACTTTATGGAATGAATCAGGGATTTATCGGAGTAAACTTTGATGCTGAAATTGAGGTGCCCGGATATACTGATTCAATGCCAAATGTTGAAGGAAAACTGTCAGTTAATACAGTAAACGACTGGTCATTTGGTTTGGAAGGAAATGCATCATTTCTAAAATCCATAACATTGGAAGTAAAACTTGGATTTAAGAGCCACAACAATGTTCCAATAGTTGACAATCTATATTTTTACATTCAGGGTATAAAGCCGGGAATAAATTTAGATTCTGTAGGTGTCAGCTGGATAATGGGTGGCGGCGGTGGATTTGAAAATATGTATGACACAATCTTTTGTGCTAGCGAAGTTCCACCGATCAGATTACTTTTAAGTGTAAACTTTGGACTGTTTCAGGCATTGGACGCAAGGGCAGATTTTTCTCTTGGACTTACAGGATTTGGTGTGAAAATATCAGATCTTAAGGTATCAAATACAAATATTACATTGATGAATTATGCAAATTTACAGGTAGACTGGATTCCTTATTATAAAATGCTTATGCAGTGCAGTATACAGTATCTTGGCATTATTGAAGGAAAAGGCTACATTGTCATTGATACAAGCAGTGAGGCAGAAGAGGCATTTGAAGCTTACGCACAGGCAGGCATAAAAATTCCTGATGCAATTCCTTTAATTGGAGGAATTGAAGTGGGAAGTGCAGCTCTTGGACTTAATACAACACGTATTTGGGGAGCACTAAAAGTATTAGGATTTTCAACAGGTATATCATATGTATATGGTGGTGATTTGTCCTTTGGTTCTGAAGCAAAAGTAGACCCAACATACCCACAGTATCTGGAAGAAGCCAGTGTAAAGGATGTAAATGGAAGAACCTGGTACCCGGTAGGATATGACAGTACAAAAAAGGATACTCTTTACATGAGTCTTGGAGAAAATGTACACCAGACGGCATCTACAAGTGGTGGAAATTATGTAGCAGACCAAAGTGGAAAGGCATCTACAAATCTTCATTCTGATATTACGAAAACATATCACGACTTTACATTAGGTGATTATGAAAATGGTGGAGCACAGGTGTTAAGTGTGGCATTTAGTGCTGATACATTAGACCAGGCAAAGAAATCAAAAGACGGATTTAAGATAAAGGATGGTGACGACAAAGAAATCACTTTGAAATACTATGACAATTCAAAAAGTGATGAAGAAAATCAGAATGCCAATGCAAACTTCTCCTATGATGAGGAGAAAAAAGAAGGAACCATTGTAGTGTCATTTACAGACAAAAATCTTTATAACAAAACATATAAAGTTAATACAGTTGAATCATCTGAATTGATTTTGTATGCAGTGGATCCACTTCCGGAAGTGACAAAACTTACCGTATCAAAAACTGATTATTCAGATACAGACAACAAGGTAACAGTCAACTGGACCGGAAATTCTAAAATGTCTGAACTTGAAAAAATGGACATTTACATTGTAAATGACAAAGACGTGGAAAGTGATGGAGGTACAATAGTTGCATCTCTCGACAAAAATGATATTGGAAGGAAAACAGCAACAATAGAATTGCCAAAGACTCTTAAAGCTGACAAATATTACATTAGAGCTGTGTATAGTAAGGAAGATGTGACTACAGGCATTATAAATACTGACAATGAAATTAATTATACTAATTCTACACAGCCGGATAAAATTGGAAATGTAACTGTAGAAAATGCAGGGGATTTACAGTTTAAGGCTCAGATAGATGGCGCAGCAGACAGTAAGTGTCAGGGAGCAATGTTTAAGGTTTATGAGATAAACAACAAAGGCGAAAAAACTGAATTGTCAGATTATAGTGTTACAGCAACAAAAAATCAGGCAAATGAAGTTTACGCAATACTTGGTGGAAGCATAGATAGTAGCAAAGAAAATGAAAAAGGCAAATCTGTTGTAAAGAAAGAAGGCCTGAAGGCAGGAAATAAGTACATAATTTCAGCCACACCATTTAATGAAATAAAAGATAGTAGCGGAAATATTACAGGACTGTCTTACGGAGAGGAAACTTTTTCAGATGAGATTAAATTAAATGAGCCAAGCAAAGCAACCATAACTCTTAACGCTAATAAGAAAAAATATCAGGTTGGAAGATTGACTCATGTAAAAGACGAAAATGAAAATGTTGTGGAAAAGACAGTAATGTATGACACATATGATTCTTCAGATATTGACTTTACTATGACTTCAGACATGAACGTGTCAGGTACATGGGTACTAGATGGTGAAGAAAAAACAGGTACATTTGCTAATACAAAATCCACTACCATTTCATTAAATAGTATTCCTGATGGAGACCACACAATTAATGTATATGGGAAAAATGAAAATGGTGACGGATTTAGTGAATCATTTGTATTTAATGTAGATACTACAGCGCCAACATTACTTCTTAAATCACCAACTAACGGGTCAGGTTTTGAAGAAGATGGAACTCTTACAATTAGTGGAATTACAGAAGATGAAGCTTACATTACAGTAAATGTTGAAGGTAAGCCTGTTATAAGACAGAAAACTTTAAAAGATATAAATGCCAAAGCTTCTGAAGAAGGGGATTTCTCCTTTGATGTAAACATTGGAAGTGGCTATTATAAAAAAGATGTTGAGATTATTGTCAGTGATGAAGTTGGAAATACTCAAAAAACTGAATGTCAGGTTGTAAACAACGGCATGGGAAATGTAAAAGAACTTGATGTAGCACTTAGCGCCGACACAACAGACAACACCGAAAAACAATGGGTTTCATATGCTGGTAAAAATCTGTTCTTAAATGAAACAGGTGATACGTCAGTTGAAATGCAATTGTGCGCCATTACAAATGATAACCACAATATTATTTTAAATGACATGACAAATGTGGAATGGAATTTGGGTAATGTAGCAGGAGATACAGAAATTATTAATGAAAACAAACTTGTAGTAAAAAAAGGTAGTCACGGATTTGTAGAAGGAAAACTGGTTCTTGTAGATGGAGCTGCATTATCAGCATCATTTACATATGGTGCTGAGGTTCAGGGACAGACTGAGGAAAAGGGATACAAGGTTCTGTACAATGCTAACGGTGGAAAAGGTGCAATGACTGATCCAAACAGCCCATACAGCAAATACGATTCTGTACAGGTGGCAAAATGTGGATTTACCAATGCCGGCAAAAAGTTTGTGTGCTGGAATACAAAGGCAGATGGCAGTGGCACTACATATATGCCCGGGGACAAATTCTATATTCAAAGTAATGTAACATTGTATGCAATATGGAAGAAATCATCTGGCATAAAGGATTCTGGAAAAGAAAATGGTGGAAGCGTCAAAGTAGGAAGCACCCACACTGTAGGAAAAGCAAAATACAGAGTGACTTCAAAGGATGCTGTAACATACATTGGAACAACTGACAAAAAATCAAAGAAAATTACCATTCCTGATACTGTAAAGATAAAGAAAAAGAAGTATAAGGTAACGGCAGTTGGTTCAAATGTATTTAAAAACAATAATAAGATAACAAGTGTTGTTATTGGAAAGAATGTTGCAGTAATAGCGGCCAAATCATTTTATAAGCGCAAGAAGTTAAAAAATATTAAGTTTAAGTCTGGAAAAGTTCCGAAGATTGGCAAAAATGCATTTAAGGGAATTAGCAAAAAGGCAGTATTTAAAGTACCAAAGAAAGCTAAGAAAAAATACAGAAAGAAGCTTAATAAGAAAACCGGATTTATTAAAAAGACAATGAAGGTTAAATAAATCAGTTGGAGGTGGAGACAGAAAAGTACCTGTCATACATGTAAACTGAAAATAGTAGGGGTGCCTCTGAAAGTTGTGAACTTTTGGAGGCATTTCATGCTATAATAGTGGAAATAGAAGTTTGCTACAAGAACGGATGTTGTGAATATGGATTAAAAATATTAAGGATTATATAGAATGGATAAAAATATGGGAAAAATTAAAAAACTGATTAACAAAAATAAAAAGGTAAGCTACATTATTGCAGTCATATTTTGTTTGATTGTAGTTGCAGTAGTGGTGGGGGTGTTTTTGAATGGAGGTAGCGGAGACAGAAAGCGGGCTACAAAACTGGCACAGGCAGCTGAAAAAGAGATAGCTTCCATAAAAAAGGATATTCCTAAAATGGACAGAGATACATTTATAACAGTGGATAATAAGGTGGTAGTAGGATTTGTGTCCATACCGGATAAGGACATAAAATATCCGGTTGTAAATGTATTTGATAAAAATACATATGGTTACTCTTTGTGCAGAAACGGCGATGGCATGCCTTGGGACCTTGAGGGAATGACGGTGTATGGTATCGATTCATTTACAGATGTGCTTTCGGAAATGAACGATGGTGAGAAACTTGTGTTTGAAGATGTGGCAGGAAAAAAATATACGTATAAGTATAAGGAACAAATCAAAGAAAAGGCAGTTGATTATGGAATTAGGATATGTAAGGTAGACGAAAGTGGAAAAATAAGTGAAGAATATTGGTTTGTGAAGGAGTAAAAGGGAATAATTTATATTACAGTTTGTATTAGATAAAGTGCAATATTTGCACTAATGTTAAGACAGAGGTGCAATATGGGTGAATTAAAAGAATTAAGAAATGAAAAGAAATTAACACAACAGCAGGTTGCAGAGTTGGTTGGCATTTCGCTTCGATCATATAAATCATATGAAAATGATGAAAAGAAGAAAGATACTTTGAAATATAATTATATATTGGAAAAATTACAATCTATTGATCCAATTGATGAAGAACATGGTGTTGTTGATGTGGATTATATAAAAGAGAAATGTGCATCTGTTTTTGAAAATTATGATGTAAATTTCTGCTATTTATTTGGATCTTACGCAAAATCAAAAGCAAAACCAACTAGTGATGTGGATTTGCTAATTTCTGCAAATGTTAAGGGATTAAAGTTTTATGGTTTGGTTGAGGAAATACGATTGAAATTGAATAAGAAAGTTGATGTTTTGGACATTAATCAATTAAATAATAATATGGAATTAACAGAGGAAATATTAAAGGATGGAATAAAAATATATGGATAATATGAAAAATAACAACTACTATATTAACAAAGTAAAACATGATTTAGAATTTATAGTAATTCATATGAAAAATATCGATATAGAAGAATTAGATGCAGATGAAGTGTTGCTGTTACTCAAATTTTGGATAAAGATTCAGGAGATGCGTTATGAATGATATAGAGTTAAAGCTTTGTGACATTCGGGGTAGACTGTTTGAAGAGCAATTACTTGATGTTTCACACTATGGCACCGGAAATGGCAATTGAGGATTTGAGGGAGATATATAAGCAGAAGCATTGTTAGAGTTAATGGTGATAAAGTATATCCGGGAAAAAGTCGTGGTAAGGAGTAAGATATGATATTACCTTATAGTGATAATTTAAATATAGGATTTTTAAGTCGTGTGCTTGATAGAAAAAGAATAACAAATTGTTATAAATACTTTTGGATGCTGGCAATTTTGGATGAAGTTTCTTTGGAAAAAACATCATTTACATATAATCAATTATTAAACGGAATGATTAAGAATGCATGGTACATGGTTACTGAATTTAATTTAACTCTTGGACCATGTAATGTAACAGACAATTTGGAAGAAGTAGTTAAATATATTGCATCAGAGTATAATATTCCAGCTACCGCAAAGGAAAGAGATATTCTTAATTTTTTGGAAAATAGTGATGATAAAACTATAATCAAATACAAGCGGGATTTAACTCGCAATGTTCCATATCGTTTACAAAGTCCATTTTATTCTGATATTAAAGATTTAGGAGAAAACAAAATCAATGATATAAATCAACAGAAACATTTATTATATTATTTTAAAGAATTTAATAAATTAAAAACAGTTGTTGAAATTAATGATGAATGGGTAGAGTATTTGGTTAGAAATAAAGAAATCCTAACAGATTGGGTTTATTTTAATCTTATAAAATATCTTCAGGATAGAAATCCAAACGTTCCGGGAATATCAGATAAACTTAAAAAACCGGAAAAACGTGATTTGAAAAAAGTTACGGAATATTGGAAGACAATTATTGAGGTGGATCCAACAATTAAAGATATTTATAAAAGTATAAATATGTATAATCAAAAAATCTCCATAGACCATTTTGTCCCATGGCAGTATGTAGCACATGATGAATTATGGAATTTAAGTCCAACAATATCACGTATAAACAGTAAGAAAGGAAATAGACTGCCTAATTGGGATGATTACTACAAGGAACTTGCTGAACTTGAATATAAGGCGTATACAATTTGTTCTAAATATGATATCGCAAAAAAGCAGTTTGAAAGATGTGCTCAATATCATATAAATAGTCAAGAGATTAGGAATAGTTTGTATGTAGAAGGGTTAGATTCGGAGCAATTTAAAGAAAGATTATCTAATATACTCAAACCAGTGTATGATTCAGCAAAATTATGTGGTTTTAATGAGTGGTCTTATAGTGTTAATGGCAAATTATAACAGTTGTGAGTTTACATTTTAGACAAAAAAATAAAAGTATGATACAATGCTTTGAGATACTGTGTATCGTAAACGTTTTATAAGCAGAAGGAGAAAAGAAAAATGAACATTGTTTGTTTAGATTTAGAGGGTGTATTGGTACCTGAAATTTGGATTGCATTTGCAGAAGAAACAGGAATAAGTGAACTTAAGAGAACAACAAGAGATGAGCCTGATTATGACAAGCTTATGAATTATAGAATAAATATTTTAAAAGAACATGGATTGGGACTTAAAGAAATTCAGGAAACAATTGCAAAGATTGACCCAATGCCTGGAGCAAAAGAGTTTTTGGACCAGTTAAGAGAAATGACTCAGGTTATTATTATCAGTGATACATTTACACAGTTTGCAGGATCTTTAATGAAGAAATTAGGTTATCCTACAATTTTCTGTAACTCATTGGAAGTGGCAGATGACGGAGAAATCACAGGTTTCAAGATGAGAATAGAAAACTCAAAACTTACTACTGTAAAGGCACTACAGTCAATTGGCTATGACACAATTGCCAGTGGTGACAGCCACAATGACCTTGGAATGATTAAGGCAAGTAAGGCAGGATTTTTATTCAGAAGTACAGATGAAATTAAGAAAGAATATCCTGAACTTCCTGCATTTGAAACATACGATGAATTGATGGATGCAATAAAGAAGGCTTTATAACTATAAATTGTAAAGGATTGTAATTGTGAAGTAAGAAAGTTTGGTTTGAAAATAGAATACTCCGTAAGGAGATTTAATACATAAAAGCTGTGGATTAAGCGAAATATCCCGGGTCACTGAATGTTGTTTGGTGAGAGGGGAAGCGTGGTCTACAGCTTTTGTAGTTGTGATGTATTTAGAGTTGATTAAAAAATACGATTAAAAGTTTTGTAAAGAGATAGAATATATGTGGTATGAAATGAGGTGAGTATAATTTGGAAAGACATAATTGGAAGAACTTATTGGGACTACAATTAAAAATATTTCAGTTGAGAATAATATTGTTGACATTGAAAAAGAAGCAAAAAGGAGTTTTGGATTCAAGGATGAGAATCTTTTGGCTGATGAAATTTGTGTGAGTGATACCAAATGCAAATGGAGGTCTTCACGTTGGTTTATGCATTGAGTCAACAGTATCTTACTCATTAGAGGAAAAGGCGAAAATGCTTAAAAATGTCTTCTGGATTTTACTAGAAGGCATTTAAAACATTGTGCAAACAAAAATGATTGCAAAAACAAAAAGCAAACGAAAATGGTTGCAAAATAGCAGATTATAAAAATTAAGAGAGGTTTTAAGTAATGGAAAAATTTTTAGAGAAAGATTGGAAAATATTTAAAAGAAAAATCAAAATCCTTAACACTCCTGATTTTTAAGTCTGTTATGATTTCATTTTTAACTATCATTATGAGTTCCTCCTAAACTCATATATCATAACACTTGTACATTTTTATTTAATATTTTATGTACATACTTAAGTATAACTTTATAATAGAAAAAACGAAAATAAGATTGTATAATATATTTTGGAAAAATTTGCCTTGAAAAGGATGTGAATAGATAAATGAAAACTTTTTATTTGATTGATTTTGAAAATGTTCATAATGATGGCATTGCGAATATTGAAAGTATGACAAAGGAAGAACATGTGCATATTTTCTCAACACAGAATGCAACAAATATAAGACAGGACATTTTTTGGTTAAATGGAGATATCAAATCTCATTTAGTTCCAGTGCGAAAGCAGTCATTGGATATGCATCTGGTTTCTTACCTAGGCCATTTGTTGGGAGTGTATGGTAAGGAATGTAGTTATGTGATTATCAGTAAGGATAAGGATTACGATAACATAGTTAAGTTTTGGAAAGAGGAAGGCTATCCTAATATTTCACGAAAAGAGAAGTTGCCGGGAACTGCTTCTACTCAGAGGCAAAAAACACAGACAGTATCTCAAACAAAAAGTAATGTGCAGACTGTGAACAGTAAAATTAGTTCAGGTATGGCATATGAATTTGAAGGTGATGATAGAAGTGAATTAAACCTGTTTATGCAACATGGACTTGTGGCTATAGGATATGATGGAAATTCGGCAAATAGAATCTGCAAGTTTGTTATTGCTCATTGTAATGATGAAAGAATGCTAAATGGAATTCACAATGATATCAAGAACTCCTTTAATAACCATTCCGAAGTATATGAGGATGTTAAGTCTATTCTTGAGAAATTTGTGCAATCAAAGAGTATAGTTGCAAAAAGAGAATCGCAAGTTCGTTTTTTCTTTGGTCAGCACTTTAAGAAGAAAAGATATGTGGATTGCAAAGAGGAAATCATTCAGATTATTTTAAAGTCAGAAACTAAACAGCAAGTGAATAATGGATTGCTAAAATTGTATTCAGATGGAACAGTGGTTTCACACATTTATAAGACAATACAACCATTGATTAGTGAGTTACCAGGTAAGTAGTAAAAATCCTTAGTAGTAAGAAATTTTGTTTTACTACTAATTTTACTACTAACAGGTAGTAACAATTTGCAGGGTTCTGCTATGATTTGCCACAATCTGTAATTTCAGAACGGATCACCATAATCCCAAAAATCTCTTGCAAAACGGGGCATTTCGGGGCAAAACAAGGAGAAACAAAACAATGATAAAAATACTTTTCATCTGCCACGGCAATATACTAACCTTGATTAAAAATACTTGAGTTTACAGTGTTTTGGGGATGTTACAGTAGATTTTACCAACGATTTACCAAAGCTATTTGAGTAGTGGATAAACTACTCAGGATATGTAAAGAGAAGTATTATAAAAGAGTCCTAGCAAAGAAAAATCCGCAATTTAGCGGATTTTTTTAATACGTTCATTAAATAAAAGCAATCTGTTAATCTTATCATCATAAAATTCTTTTTGCTGTTCAATCACAGCTTTATCATTATCCTCATAGGAAATTAAATCCATCTGTTGTTTACAATTTAGATAAGAACAAATAGCTTCATTTATTTGTGAATCTTCAAATGTCATGTGTATGCTGCTGGGGATGTAGTTGCCATCTTTATCCTTATCAGCAGATATTTTCAATGAAGATTGTTCATTAAGCTTCATAACCAAAGAAAGAACATCACTAACGGTATTAATATCGTAATCAAGAAATACAGTTACGCTAATGCCAAGAGCTTCAGCTATTTTTTGAAGTTGATCTGGTTTTGGATTGCGTTCACCGCTTTCATATTTCTTTATGGTAGATAAATAAATACCGGACTGTTTTGATAATTCGTCCTGTGTCATATCTTTTAATTTTCTATATTTTTGAATTTTACTTCCAATTGAATGTCTATTATCCATTAATAATCACCTCAAACAAATTGATATGAATATTTTAACACAGAGTTCACAAAAGTGGTACATTATTTTGAAAATATATTGACAACCACAAATGTGGACTATATAATAAAAATGCGAACAGACCACAAATGAGGACTAACATAAAAAGAATAGATATGTTGAAAATACTTCTTTTGGCGAAGTTCAAGGATTCAAAATTTTGCTATATCATAATCCTGCGAGTTGCAAAGCAGCTCATACAATTGAATAACAATTACAGATATAGTGATAATTCCGGTTCAGATACCTGATGGAAATCAAATATACTTGCGAAGAGTGCTGAAGGATTGAGAAATGAAAGTGGAGCGAGTAAGGGTAGTCAATACTGTTGCGGAAGGATAATAAACTATGAAGGTGTTCAAAGGGAACTTCCTGGCTCTCGAAAAGGCGGTAGAGAGGATAGCATTATTTAATTTAACTTAATGCGTCGTAAACGCAGATGCGGCTTATCTGTAATTCCTATGTGTGCAGGCAAATGGGAAAAAAGCACACCTACATGGCATGAGCCGTGTAGAAAGCAGGTAAGTAGTGAATGAAATTAACTTTTAAAGGTGTGGATATAAGCACTGAGGAAAAGTTCGTCAGCTACATTAATTCACTGAACACAGCGATAATGAAGCAAAATGCCATGAATGAAATCAAGCAGGATTTATATGATGTTTCTTATTTGAAAAAGCGTTACCGAAAGATTGTAGCCAGAAATGAGAAAGCATTATTTATGGCAGAGCACGAATGTTTGAAATGTGTTTATTTCCAAAGACTGGCACGAAAATGTCAGGCAAATTGTAAGTGTCTCTTAGAAGAATCTACGGAAGGAGGCGTATTTACATGAAGCTATGTTGGATTGTAGTGTTGGTCGGAATAAGTATCATCCTGGTTTTTCTATATTCATTAGTTGCAATGTCGTCCAGAACAGAGAGGTTTATTGAGCAGCTTATGGAAGAGGAAGGGAGAAAAGATACAGATGAGCAGGATATGGAAGCAAATATTACGGAAGGGAAGGAGAGACAGGAACATGAATAACAAGTTAGAAGTAATCGGCATTGATCATGGATGGTCAATGATGAAAACAATCTCTCAGGTATTTGTCACAGGTGTTAAGGAGATTA
>URQO01000002.1 GCA_900550135.1 uncultured Eubacterium sp. | reverse complement strand
TTTCTTTCTCTTGCCATAATTAAGGCCTCCTATAATAATAAATTTTATCATAGAAGGCCTATTAATTATATTTAAATATTTAATTTACAGAAAAACTTTCACACTCTCGAATTATCGCTTGAGATTTCGTCATTTGATGATACATATACATCTCCTGTATGACAAGCTTTTCCTAAATCCTGGCAAAAAACTGGTTTACCGTTTACCATTGTTTTAAGCCATGTGCCACTTTCACTTTTTTCACCAATATTAACTGTTCCAAGCCGACCTATATTTACTAAAGATGCCTTACCTGTTGCAGCCTGTACCTTTTTTGTCGATTGTGGCAACACAGTTATCGACATAACTATTGCCAGCATCATTGCCACAATTCTCTTTATTTTATTCATTAACTGAAACTCTCCTTTCAAAAAGAAAAAGACCGCCAAAACTGACGATCTTTTACCATTCATATATTTTACTATCTATCTAAAATTTGCAATGCAGACTCCAGACTTTCCATGTTATTATTCAAAACAATTTCATCTACATCTACCATACTAAAAATTGCGACCCATCTTCCCTCATAAGAAGCCATTGCTCCGTAACGATAGTCTGAATGTATCATATTATGATAATGTCCCGGACTGTTCTTCCATGAAGTCATCGCCTGTTTAGGTGAAGTACTTCCTCCAAAAATATTTTCACCACTAACAATTGTCAGTCCATATTCCTTTGTACCAACCTTACCTCGTAACATCCATTTGTCATAATTATACTTGTCTTTTAATACTTTTTGAGCAGTTGAATCCAATTTATTGTGTGAGAAATCATTCACTATTTCCTTTGCTCTTGACTTACATATTTCATACAACACTTCAGACCATTCTAATTGTTTAACACCCACTTTTTTTCTATATTCATTTTGAAGTGTAAATGCTTGTTGCTCACAATTTTTGTGGTATCCGTTCGAACCTGAAACATAACATCCCTTTTTTACTAACTTATCATTCTTAGTGTAATATAAAAGAGTGTTTTCAGTATATATTAAAGCCTTTGAAAAACGTCCATAGATTGTCTTTCCTTTTTTCTTTTTATATGCTCTGACCTTTAACTTTACTTTTTCTCCTTCACACATATCAGTTATTTTAAAATAATTATTTTTGGTGGTTAATACTCTATTCCACTTTTTTAAATAGTAATCATATCTATAAACCTGATATCCACTTACTTTCTTTATTTTTTTCCAACTAATTTTACGATAGCATCCATCATAATACTTTTTCTTTGAGTAAAAATATGAACCATCTTTTACTCTATTCTTTTTTATACTTGTAACCTTTTTAATAGTTGCAGCCTGCACTGTAAATGTATTTGCATTCATTTGTGGAATTGTCATTGACAATAATCCTACAATTATAAATAAACCTAATTTCTTCATTTGCCCACCTCTCTCTGTAAGAGTGGCAGGCTATCCGTGTTATACCCATCCGCTCCTACTGTTGCGAATTTATTCTGTTATAACTCGGGATAAGGTTTTGTTTCATCCCGTATTCTGTTCATTTTGACCTCCTTGATTATACAATAATTTACAAATCATTTCATTTACTTTCTTTTTCCAATTAATAATATAGCAAGAAATATTTTTAATACTATTCCTGTTATACTAACTGCCAAACTACTAACTTCAACTAATAACTGAATTAATGTTATAACAACTCTTGCAATTATTGTAACCACACTTATACCAAACTTTTTTATTCCATATAAAATATTTCCTGCCATATTTCTCCTATTCTCCCCACATTTCTGCAAGTCCCATTACTGTATCATCTGCATTAAATCCATCATTCTTTGATGTATCATTTATGTTTGCTCCCTTTATGAGATTACCTGTAAAAGTTCCAATTACGGACAATATCTGTTTGTTTACCTCAGTTATCATTTCCGCTCTCATACTTTCTTTTACTTCTTGTAACTCCTCTTTTGTTGCAAAACTTTCTTGTCTTTTTTGTTTTCCGCTATTTGTAATCACATCTTCTTCTAAAGCGTTAATATAGAACTCAACAGCATCCACAATAAATTGATTTTGAGATTTATATACTGACTTGTCTAAATCAACCAATATCTGATGCATTCTGATATGATTTGGGTTTCTTCTACTTAGTCTTAATGTATGGTAAAATCCATCATCATTTTTAGCCATTTAAATTCCTCCTCTCTGCCTTGATTTTGAAATCATAAATGCTTTTGCCAAATATTCAAACCCTTTTGCATTTGCTTTGATATCCTCAATATAACTAATGTTTTTACTCTCTATTTCTCCATAGTGTTTCATTACCGCTGCACCTCCACCTACAAATGTTATTGGTGTAATATTGAGACTAATGTTAAATTCTCTTAATGTATTAAATACCTTATTTGTAAATTTTCTTATTTCTTCCTCAACTACCTGTGCAAATCTCTCTTCCATATCACACATTCCTGTTTTCATAACATATTCAAGTTCTGATTCATCAATTTCACAATTAAACTTGGCTACACATTCCTTATTAATTGCATGCATACATGTAATCAACCCCATTGGTCTTGTATCACACTCAGATAACTCTGGTTTCATATTTTTTATTGTCATCAAATCCATTGTCCATGATCCTATATCCACTACAATATGTTTTCTATCATACTGTGGCATTTTATCTGCCACCGCTGCATAACACTGTGGAAATACAGACACCTTAATAATATTTACTCTATATGTTCTATTTTCAAATTTAAACTCCAACTCTCTTTTTTTAGACAGATATTTAATAAAATTATCCTTTTCTGCTCCGAATCTGGTTAACGGAAGTCCTACGGATAAAAAGACATCTGCACTATTCTTTCCTCTTATCTTCAACTCCTTCGCCATAGCTGCAAGCGTAAGAAGATAAAAACTTTCGTCAGTAACCTTGTTATCTTTTACCTCTAGTCTTTTTCCTCCGACTGAATAAAATTTTCCTTCATACTGAAGAATATTATCAAATATCCCCGGTTCATTTGCTATTTGATTAACTGCTGTAGAAAAAACTGTATTAACTGTTTTTATATTTGACCATCCATGGTCAATTGCAATTATTTCTAATCTCTTTTCCATCTGTCTGTGCCTCCTTGCCTTTTTAGTCATCTATGTATCCTTCTTTCTTACTTTCCTAATAAATCTCTCATGCACGGAAAACAATATCTGCTGTTTTTTCCATATGGACATCCTACACATTTACTCTCCTGCTGCTTTTCTGTTTTTTGCTTTCCTGCTCCACATTTTTCATTATTAATACATCTGTTATCATTTCCCCAAAAATATTTGCATTTCATACAGCTTCTTAAATCTCTTTCCAATTTTTCTTTAGCATTGTTTTCTTTGCTATTTTTTTCTGGCTTTTGTTTTTTTGCGTTAATTCCCAACTATTCTGCTCCTTTCATATTCATTCATAGTACTGTGGGTTATTAACTATGTATGTGCACTGTGCTTATCTTTAAGCCCTCATCGCCCGTACACCTGGGAATTACAAACAAGCCGCTTATGCGTTCACGACGCTTCCTTAAGAAACTATCTCCTCTGCCGCCATTTCGAGGATAAGGAGTTTCTTTCACTCCTCTGTGTTTTATTATCCTTCCGCTACATTTAATCTGTCCTGCTCGCTCTACCTTCATTTTTCAATCCTTCGGTTCTCTTCGCATTGCTATGAATGATTATCCAGACAGGTGCACCGGAATTTTACTCCTTACACTAATTATTCTGTGTAAGATATGAAATTCTTTCATAAATTTGTAATTGTTATTCAATTGTATTTTCAGGAAGCCAATTGCTTCCAGCACCATTATCATAATTCTAACTTTAATATTTAACCATTAACTGTAGTGGTGCATTTTTGTTTCGTTACACCTTTTTATGGTGTATTAATCTTTTTAGTTCCATATTTTGAACTACTATAAAATATTTTATTAATAGAACGTTGTTCTCTTATTCGCATACATTTTTCTTTCATTATTTTAATATTTAATAAATATTTCATAGCAATCCAATTTAGTTATTAACGAAGAATTAAGCAAACTCTTCTTTTAAAGTTGGTCCATTTTATCCGGACCAACTTTGGACCAAATTCGGTCCAACTTTTGTGATTAGTTATGATACTATGCGATAAGTTGTGTGTTCTCATTGGACGCAAAAAAACCCTTTAAACATAGTAACTTACCTACGCTTAAAGGGTTTTCTCTTATCTTATTATTCTACCTAGATTTATTTCATCTGTGCTGCAACTTCTTCTGCGAAGTTTTCTTCTTTCTTTTCGATACCTTCACCAGTTTCGAAACGAACGAACTTCTTAATTGCTACAGTAGCGCCAACTTCTTTTGATACTTCATCAAGATACTTAGCAACTGTCTGCTTTCCATCAGCAGCCATAACGTATGTCTGATCAAGAAGACATACTTCTTTTAACTGCTTTGATACACGACCTTCTACTAAACCGTTGAAAATCTTGTTTTCCATGATTTCAGCTTTCTTAGCCATAGCAATTGAGCTTAATGCTGCCTTTGCTTCTTTTGAAAGGAAGTTGAATAAATATTTGTCATTCTGTTTTTCTTCGTAGATAGCTTTGTCTTCATCGTTGAATACGTTCTGGCTTAAAGCTTCTGCAAAGATATCCTTCTGGATTGGCTTTGGAAGTGAATCTGGTTCATTTAAAGCACTGTCAATTGTGATTTCTCTCATCTTAGCAAGTTCATCTGCTGAGATGTCGTTTCTTGAAACATACTGTGGGCTCATAGCTGCAATCTGCATAGCAATTGTCTTAATTGCTGCTGTTACAGTGTCATTTTCTGGAGCATCAGCTTCAACTAATACACCAATCTTTCCACCTGCATGAATGTATGATGCGATAACACCGTCTGATTCGATTCTTTCAAATCTTCTGATGTTCATGTTTTCTCCGATTACTGCAATCTGTGATACTAATTCGTCTTTTACAGTCTTTGTAGTATCAAGTTCCCATGGTTCAGCCATAAATGTGTCCATATCTGTTGCTGATGAATCAACAATCTGGTTTGCAACGTTAGCAACGAATGTCTGGAACTTTTCGTTCTTAGCAACGAAGTCTGTTTCTGAGTTAACTTCAACGATTGCTGCCTTACCGTCTTTAACTGTTGTGTATACGATACCTTCAGCTGCGATTCTACCTGATTTCTTTACAGCTGTAGCTTCACCTTTTTTTCTTAAAACTTCAATAGCTGCTTCCTGATCACCATCAGTTTCAACTAAAGCTTTTTTACAAGCCATAACACCAGCGCCTGTTAATTCTCTTAATTCTTTTACCATTGCTGCTGTAATTGTCATAATTATATTCCTCCTAAAATTTTATTGTGTGGATTATTCTGCATCTTCTGCTGCAACTTCTTCAGCTTCAGGAGCTACCATTTCTTCACCCTGGTTTGCTTCGATTACAGCATCTGCCATCTTAGATACAATAAGTTTTACTGCTCTGATAGCATCATCATTTCCTGGGATAACATAATCTAATTCTTCAGGATCACAGTTTGTATCTGCAATACCGATTAATGTAATTCCAAGTGAATGAGCTTCCTGTACACAAATCTTTTCCTTCTTAGGATCTACAACGAAGATAGCATCTGGGAGCTTCTTCATGTCCTTGATACCACCAAGGTTCTTTTCAAGCTTGTCCCATTCCTTCTTAAGGTTTACAACTTCCTTCTTAGGAAGAACATCAAATGTACCATCTTCTGACATTCTTTCGATATCTTTTAATCTCTTAATTCTTGACTGGATAGTCTTAAAGTTTGTGAGCATACCACCTAACCATCTTTCGTTAACGTAGTACATTCCACATCTCTGTGCTTCTTCTTTTACAGCTTCCTGTGCCTGTTTTTTTGTTCCTACGAAAAGGATTGAACCACCATCAGCTGCAATGTCTGATACTGCTTTGTAAGCTTCATCTACTTTACCTACTGACTTCTGTAAGTCGATGATGTAGATACCATTTCTTTCTGTGTAGATGTATGGAGCCATTTTAGGGTTCCATCTTCTTGTCTGATGTCCAAAATGAACACCTGCTTCTAATAACTGTTTCATTGAAATAACGCCCATTTTAATTACCTCCTGGTTTTTTAATAATATTTTTGGTATTGTTCCGTAAACCTACGGCAAATACCATATCTTCCATCTGCTTCACCGAACCAGACAACCCCGAGCAAGGGCACCCGCCTGCTTCTCCACAGATGTGCTTAATGCAACTCAAATATCATAACATAAAAACAGGACCGGTGCAACAACTTTTTATATTGTTCCAACCAATCCTGTAACTTAAATTACTTTTCTTCGTTCTTCTTTAACTCCACATATCCACACTGGGCGTCGGTGCATGCAAGTTTGTTTCCTTTTTCTACCATGTATCCTCCACACTGCGGACATTTCTTTGTTGATGGTTTCTGCCATGACATAAAGTCACATTCAGGTCCGTCAATACATCCATAATATCTACGGCCTTTTTTAGTCATACGGTAAACCACATCCTTACCACATTTTGGACAAGGCACTCCCACCTTTTCAAGATAAGGCTTTGTATTTCTACATTCAGGGAATCCCGGACATGCTAAAAACTTTCCATGTGGTCCGTATTTGATAACCATTCTCCTGCCACATTCCTCGCAGATTTCATCTGACTCTTCATCAGCTATCTGTATTTTTTCAAGTTTCTGTTCAGCGTCTTTTACCATTTTTTCAAGGTCAGGATAGAAGTTTCTGATAATGGTCTTCCACTCAATCTGACCTTCTTCAACAGAGTCAAGAAGTGATTCCATATTAGCTGTAAATTCTGTATCAACAATAACACTAAATGCTGTTTTCATTACATTGTTTACTGCCTCACCAAGCTCTGTAACATAAAGATTTTTCTTTTCTTTTGTTACATATCTTCTGCCAACAATCGTACTGATAGTTGGTGCATAAGTACTTGGTCGTCCAATACCCTGTTCTTCCATTGCCTTTACAAGTGCTGCTTCTGTAAAGTGAGCAGGTGGCTGTGTAAAGTGCTGGTTTTCTTCAAATTTTACAAAATCAAGAACATCATCTTTTTCCAATTTTGTAATCGTGTTGTTTGTAACAACCTTTTCGTTGTCACTGTCTGTATATATTTTCATAAAGCCGTCAAAATCAAGTTTTGAAGTTGATGCGTTAAACACATATTCCTTTGCTCCGATTTTTACGTTGTATGTTTCGTATACTGCATTGCCCATACGGCTTGCCACAAATCTTTTCCAAATCAACTGGTACAGTCTAAACTGGTCTCTTGGAAGCTGTGCCTTTACCATGTCAGGTGTAAGTGTTACATCTGTAGGTCTGATTGCTTCGTGGGCATCCTGTATTTTCTTTGATGACTTCTTTGCATTTATTTCTTTTGTCATATAGCCCTGGCCATAATTTTCTTCGATAAATGCCTTTACCTGAGCCTCGGCTGTTTCTGATACTCTTGTAGAATCTGTACGCAGGTAAGTAATAAGACCAATGCTTCCACGTCCCTTAATTTCAACACCTTCGTAAAGCTGCTGTGCTATACGCATTGTTTTTTGTGTTGAAAAATTAAGAGCTTTTGAAGCTTCCTGCTGCATTGTTGATGTTGTAAATGGAACAGGTGATTTTCTTGTTCTGCTACCCTTTTTAATATCATTTACCTTAAACTCTACACCATCCAGTTGTTTTATAATGTTATCAAGTTGCTCTTTTCCGGTAATTTCAACTTTACCTTTTTTGTCACCATAAAAACTTACTGTAAATTCTTTGTTTTTATATTTTAATACTGCATCCATATCCCAGTATTCTTTTGGAATAAATGCATTTATCTCTTCTTCTCTGTCACAAAGCATGCGAAGCGCTACTGACTGAACACGGCCTGCACTAAGACCTCTTTTAATTTTCATCCATAAAAGGGGACTGATGCTGTAACCTACCATTCTGTCAATTACACGTCTTGCCTGCTGTGCATCTACCAAATCCATGTTTATTTCTCTTGGATGTTTCAAAGATTCCTTAACCGCCGGTTTTGTAATTTCATTAAATGTAATTCTGGCAGTTTTTTTATTTTCCAACTTCAAAGCCTTTGATAAGTGCCATGAAATTGCTTCTCCCTCGCGGTCCGGGTCAGTTGCAAGATATACTTTATCAGCCTTCTTTACATAGCGGCGAAGTTCTGCAAGCTTTTCCCCCTTTCCTCTGATTGTTATATATTTTGGCTCATAATCATTTTCAAAATCTATACCCATAGTGCTTTTTGGCATGTCCATAACATGTCCGTTTGAAGCTACTACTTCATAATTTGAGCCTAAGAATTTTTTAATTGTTTTAACTTTTGCCGGTGATTCCACAATCACAAGATACTTTGCCATAAATACTCCTTTTGAAAAATATCACTTCAGCCTTGAATAATAATTGTATGACGGTTGCGTTACTAGTCCTTTTAATTGCAATTGTAACAGCATATCCACAAGCTTTTCATAGGAAAGCCCCGTACTTTCTATTAATTCATATATGTTTTTCGGCTGTAAACCTAACTCACTATACAACATCAAAAATTCTTTTTCAAGTGTTTTTTCTTCAGCATTTATTTTTCTCTCTTCTTTAAATACGTAGTATTTAAGTTCCTCCAAGATATCTTTTTCACTGGTAACAATACCTGCACCTGTCTTTATTAGCCTGTTACATCCACTGCTTAATTTATCTCCTACCCTGCCTGGCACCGCCATTATATTCTTTCCCTGTTCCAACGCCCATTCCACAGTAATCAAAGACCCGCTTTTTTCTTTTGCTTCCACCACAACCACTATGTCTGATATTCCACTGATTATTCGATTTCTCTGTGGGAAATGCCATGAGTTTGGTTTTGTTCCCGGTAGATATTCTGATATTATGCCACCTTTTTTCAAAATATTCTCATACAACTCAATATTTTCTGTTGGATAACAAATATCTACTCCACATCCAAGTACCCCAAAAGTTGCACTTTCTCCATTAAGTGCTCCAAGCTGTGCAAATGTGTCAATCCCCCTTGCCATTCCGCTTACAATCTGAACACCATAATCTGATAGTTTTTCTCCTAACATTTTTGCCATGTTCCGCCCATATCCTGAACATGTCCTTGCACCTACTATTGATACAATGGGTCTGTCCATATCAGGAAGTTTTCCTCTATAATATAGAAAGAACGGCTTATGTTCATAAGGCAAAAGTCTTTTAGGATATTCCAAGTCTTCAATACAGACAAAATTGATATCATTGCTATTTAGTTTTCTGAAAAAATCTTCACTGTTAAATTTTTCTTTGCTTTCTAATATTCTGTCCACATCTTCTTTTTTCATTTTTCCTTTATTTTCTAATTTTGTGGCACTTGCCATATAAACGTTCTCAATACTTCCAAAACATTCTATTAGCCTTGATATTTTGTTGTAATACATATTTTTCACAGTGCTTATCCAGGCCCAATACTCTCTTTTTTCCATATTATCTTACCCCCTCCATTGTTTTGTAACTAACTGCCTGGGATATATCCTCTGTTGTGATTTTATCTTTTTCCTGCAAATCAGCTATGGTTCTTGACACCTTCAATATTTTTTCATAAGATCTTACGCTTAACTTCATTTTGTTATAAATATCTTCTAGAAATCTTGTTTCTTTTTTGTCAAGATGACAATACTGTTCAATATATCTGCCCTGCAACTGACCATTATAATTAAAGCTTTCAGTTTTGTACCTTTGTCTTTGTATATGCACCGCTACCTCAACTCTTTTTCTTATATCAGCTGAACATTCTTCTTTGCCATCACTTTTTATCTCACCAAAGGAAACCGGGTTCATATGTACACACAAATCTATTCTATCAAGTATTGGTCCACTGATTTTTTCCACATATTTTTTCACATCCATTTCCGTACAGTTGCATCTGTTCCTATCAGGATAATATCCACATTTGCAGGGGTTCATTGATCCAAGCAAGAGAAAATCTGCCGGAAATCTAAAAGTCCCTGATGCCCTTGAAACCACAACCTGTCCTTCTTCCATTGGTTGCCTTAAAGTCTCCATTACTTTTCTTGAAAACTCCGGAAATTCGTCCATATAAAGTACTCCGCCATGGGCCAATGTCATTTCTCCGGGTCTTGGGTTAATCCCTCCACCTGTAAATGCTGAAACCGTTGCCGTATGATGTGGATTTCTAAAAGGCCTTTCACTAACCAGATGACCGTCCAAATTTCCTGCAATGCTTTGTATTTTTGATATTTCTATTATTTCTTCTTTTGACATATCAGGTAGTATTGTAGAAAGTGTTTTTGCTATCACTGTTTTTCCTGTTCCCGGAGGTCCCACAAGTAAAAGATTGTGCATTCCTGCCGCCGCAATTTCAGCTGCCTTTCTTGCCTGAATCTGTCCTTTTATAAATTTAAAATCTCTATTGGATATTTCAATTTTTTCTTTTTTATCTTTAATGATTTTTTTCTCATATTTTCCTGTTAGTAACATCATAACAAGTTGATTAAGAGATTCTACTCCTATTACTTCAATGCCTTTTACAATACTGCATTCTCCTACATTTTCCATTGGAACAAAACACTGCTTATAACCATTTTGCAAACCGAACAACACCATTGGCAGTATTCCATTAACCGGCACTACTGTGCCATCCAGACTTAGCTCACCTACAAACAGCTTTTCTTCCAAATCTCCCTGCAAAATATCAAGGGCATTTAAAATAGACACTGCCACCGGCAGGTCAAAATAAGTTCCACACTTTCTTATGTTTCCCGGTGAAAAATTTATTGTTATTCTTTTTGGTGGGATTGTAAATCCTGAATTTTTGATAGCGGTTTTCACCCGCTCTTTAGACTCTTTTACATCAGATGATAAAAGGCCTACCATATCAAATGCCGGTAGGCCATTACTAATATCTGTTTCTACTGCAACCGGAAATATTTCAACTCCTGTTATTGCAGCACAATTTATTCTACATACCATAGTTGCCTCCATTTTATAAGAAGCAGGTTATTTATTATATATCACATAGTATTTGTGTTGTCAAAGGCTTTTTTCAATTTTTCAAGGGCCTTTTTCTCAATTCTACTTACATAGCTTCTGGATATTCCCATTTGGTTTCCAACTTTTTTCTGGGTAATGGGACTTCCATTTACCAGTCCATATCTTTTTGTAATAATTTCCTTTTCCCTTTTTGTTAAAACCCTGTCAACATACTCCCTTACCCTGACAATATCCTCGGCCTTTTCCATTCTGTCAGCCATGGCCATTTCATCTGTTTCTACCACATCTATAAGACTTATTGTATTGCCTTCTTTATCCATACCTATTGGCTCGTTTAATGATACCTCTTTGCTTTTTTTCTTTTCACTTCTAAGCATCATCAAAAGTTCATTTTCTATACATTTTGATGCATAAGTTACAAGCCGGTTTCCCTTTTGTGGGTTGTAAGTATTTACCGCCTTTATAAGTCCTATGATACCTATTGATATCAAATCTTCATTGTCTCTGTTTTCCCCATAATATTTTTTTGCTATGTGGGCAACCAGTCTTAGATTTCGTTCAATCAGTATGTCTTTAGCTTCTTTGTTTCCCTGCGTTATTTTTTCTATACATTCTTTTTCTTCATTTGGTGTTAAAGGCTCTAAAAAAGTCTTCACACTTTCCACCTCACGACATACTTAATAATATTTTATGATAGGCTACAGTTTCTCGTGCATGTCTTGAAAAGTTTATTTTTCCACTTCTGTCGGTTGACAGTTCTACTGTTCCTTAACTCTTAAAATATCTCCCTTTTCCAATTCCATTCCAAGGTTAATCTTAAGCTTCTGTTTTGGATGTGGACAACTTTCCATTTCATTGTCATCTTCATCCTTAATTGAAACAACTTCAACTTCTATATCATTTCCGTCAGCTTTCATCACTTCAATTTTCTGTCCCTGACAAAATTTATTTTTCTGCTCAAGGCTGTATTCATTTTCGCCCAATTTGTCACCTACAATGCCAAGATATACATAGTCTCTTTCATAAACATTACAATCGTAAATTTGTGTAGTTTCATCAGGCTTTCCAAAGAAAAATCCAGTTGTATACTGTCTGTAAGTACATTGTGATATAAGGGTTCTGTACTTTGGAAGATTTGCCTTATATTTTTCAGGATCTTCTAAGTAATCATCAATTGCCATTCTGTATGTTCTTGCAACTGTTGCCACATACAGAGCCGTTTTCATCCTGCCTTCTATTTTAAAACTGTCTATTCCTGCGTCAATTAACTCAGGAATATGTTCTATCATACACAAATCCTTTGAGTTAAAAATATATGTGCCTCTTTCATTTTCTTCTATTGGCATATACTGTCCCGGACGATTTTCTTCCATCACTGCATATTTCCAACGGCATGGGTGTGTGCACGCACCTTTGTTTGCATCTCTTCCTGCCATAAAACTGCTAAGAAGACATCTTCCTGAATACGAAATACACATTGCACCATGTACAAAAGTTTCTATTTCCATGTCATCAGGAATGTGTTCCCTTATTTCCTTTATTTCATTTATTGATAACTCTCTTGCGGAAACTACTCTTTTTGCTCCAAGATTCCACCAAAAATTATATGTTCCATAATTTGTATTATTTGCCTGAGTGCTAATATGAAGTTCCATATCAGGCAAAATTTCTTTTGCTATTGTAAATATTGCAGGATCAGCAATAATTAACGCATCAGGATTTACTTTCTTTAAATCCTTAAAGTATGCCTTGACAGGTTCCAAATCTGCATTATGAGCCAAAATATTTGCTGTTACATATACTCTCACACCATGTTCATGGGCAAAATTAACTCCCTCTGCCATTTCTTCTAATGTGAAGTTTTTTGCCTTCGCTCTTAATCCAAACACTTCACCACCAATGTACACTGCATCTGCACCATATCTTACCGCTGTTTTTAATACCTCCAAACTACTTGCAGGAACTAACAATTCAGGTTTTCTCATTTTATTTTACCGTGCAATTACTTTTTGATGCTTTATTTTTGCACCCAAAAGCAGTTGCTTTCCTTTCTGATTTTATTTATTTACCGGCACTGTTATTCCGTTTCCAGTTGAAACAATCAGCACTTCTTCACTATCGTGGTTACTCCACCTCCAATGGAAACAATCATTACTTCTTTACTGACATAGTTATTCCATCACCAATTGGAACTATTGATGTTTCAAGTTCCGGATGATTTTTCACCACTTCCATGTATTCTCTCATTCTTTTGTGAATGGTTCTGTCTCTTCTTCTTACCACAAATTTTGACTCTATTAAGTCGCCTTCCTGAAGCACATTATCTGTAATAAGTATGGCTCCCTTCTTCATAAGGCGAAGTACCTGTGGCAGAAAATTTATATACTGTGCCTTTGCCGCATCCATAAATACAAAATCAAACTGTTCTTCTACAAGGGTAGGCATAATTTCCATTGCATCCCCTCCAAGCAATTCAATGGTCTTTTCCCGGTCTGCTTTTTTTATGTTTTCTTTTGCTTCTTTAATGCGTCTTCCATAGTTTTCTATTGTAACTATTTTGGCATCTTTTTCTATACATTCACTCATTAAAATGGCTGAGTACCCTACTGCGGTACCCAGCTCCAATATTTTTGTCGGTTTCTTAATTAAAAGCATTACCCTTAAAAAGCTTTCCATTTCTTTTCGTATGATAGGTACGCCGTCTTTGTGTGCTTTTTGTTCTATGTCTTCCAACAACCTGCTATTTGTTTTTTCCAATGAGTTAATGTAAGTTCTGATTCTCTCATCTACTATCATAAAATCATCCTTACTTTTTCTGTGTATTTTCGGCCTTGTCTTCTTCAGGACCGTCTTTTATTACTGTAAATATTTCTTCACCTGACTGCGATGTATTAAATGTATAAGTACCAGGCTTTATACTTTTTGTATTGTACACATATGCCTGAACTCTGAAAATCAAAGTGTCATCTATTACACCATATTCTTTTAGTGTATCCGCAAGCATGCTGATAGTCGTGCCTTCTTCCACTGATACAGACATATCTGTTCCCGGCTTTTCATCAACACCTTGTGAATCAAATATATTTGTACCAAAATTGTAAGCTGCCGTTGCACAAACTATAATTATAACAACCATAATTACATACTTACATATTTTCACTGAAATATTTGCAAATCCTTTTGATGTATTGTGTCTACTCATACACACTCCTATTATTCAACTTCCATTATAATTGGTAAAATCATTGGGCTTCTTCTCATTGTTCTCCATAAGTATTCGCCAAGACTGTCTTTTACAACCATCTTGATTTTGCCCCAATCTACATTTCTACTTTCCAAACATTCTAATAATGCTTCAGTTACTACCTGCTTTGCATTTTCAATAAGATTTTCTGATTCTCTTACATATACAAATCCTCTTGTTACAATATCAGGACCTGCAAGTATCTGATTGCTGTATTTTTCCAATGTGAGTACAACAATGATAATACCGTTTTCTGCAAGATTCTGTCTGTCACGTAATACAATGTTTCCAACATCACCTACACCTAAACCATCAACTAAAACTGAGCCGGCAGGAACTTTTCCTTCTACCTTTGCAGATTCTTTTGTAATACCAAGTACATCACCTGACTCTAACAGAAATACATTTTCCTTTGGAATTCCCATTGACTGTGCAATATTTCCATGCTCTTTCAAATGTCTGTACTCTCCATGAACAGGTATTGCATATTTAGGTTTAACCAAGGCATACATCAGTTTGATTTCTTCCTGGCAGGCATGACCTGATACGTGTGTATCCTGTAACACCACCTCAGCTCCAAGCTGATAAAGTTCATTAATAACCTTTGTAACCGCCTTTTCATTGCCCGGTATCGGTGTTGAACTAAATACAACCGTATCACTTGGTTTGATGTGTACTTTTCTATGAAGTGATGCTGCCATCCTTGACAATGCTGCCATAGACTCACCCTGACTTCCTGTTGTTATAAGTACCAACTGATTATCAGTGTAATTGTCCATTTCTTCTATGCTGATTAATGTATTGTCAGGAATCTTTAAGTATTCCATTTCTCTTGCAACAGAGATAATGTTGACCATACTTCTTCCTTCTACAATTACTTTTCTATTATACTTGCAGGCAGTGTTAATAATCTGTTGAACTCTGTCTACATTAGATGCAAATGTTGCAATAATAATTCTTCCATCTGTGTGTTCTGAAAAAATATGTTCAAAAGTCTTTCCTACATTACGTTCTGATGGAGTAAATCCCGGTCTTAAGGCATTTGTACTGTCACACATAAGTGCAAGTACACCCTTCTTTCCAAGTTCACTAAATCTTGCAAGATTAATAGCGTCACCAAATACAGGTGTGTAATCAACCTTAAAGTCACCTGTGTGCACAATAATGCCTTCAGGTGTGTGTATTGCAAGTGCTGCTGCATCAGCAATACTATGATTTGTTCTTATAAATTCTATTCTAAACTCGCCTAAGCGAACACTTTGTCCAAATCTTACTACTTTTCGTTTTACCACTCCAAGCAATTCGTGTTCACTAAGTTTTCCTTCTATAATACCCATTGTAAGTTTTGTAGCATAAAGAGGTGCATTAATTTCCTTTAGCACGTATGGCAATGCACCAATATGATCCTCATGTCCATGAGTAATTACAAAACCTTTTATTTTATCTTTGTTTTCCCTTAAAAATGTTATATCAGGGATAACACAGTCAATACCTAACATATCATCACTTGGGAACGACAATCCACAGTCTACAACCACAATGCTTTCATTGTATTCAAAGGCTGTCATGTTCATTCCGATTTCCTCTAATCCGCCAAGAGGAATTACTTTTATCTTTGACTCTTCACTCATCCTTTAATCTAACCCTCCTTATATTTTCCAGTTCTATATTTTTCGTTATTCTTTTTCAATATCAATGTCTTCTAATAATTCAGAAAATATTTTTCCAATATAATCAATTTCTGATTCGTCTGATACTATTTCATAAACAGCTTCCTCGTCCTGTTCCTCTGAAACATCTTTTAAAATATATGCTTCTGCTTCTTCACTATCATCATCGTCTGTTACTAAAAGATAATTAACATTGTTAATTCTTGTTTCTTCAATAACAAACATTTCTACTTCTTTTCCTTCATCATCTATGAAAATAATTTTTTCATCCATAAATTTCAATCCTCTCTTCTAGTCTTTATGTAGGTCGCCGGAATTTTCGTTTAAATAATCCTCTAAAATCACTTTAGCAGCAATCATATCCACATAGTCGTACCTGTCTTCTTTTTTTATACCCATCAAATCCATAATTTCATAGGCTTCCACTGTAGTCAGTCTTTCATCCTGAAATAAAATCTCTTTTCCCGTTCTTCTCTTAAGCATAGTCGCAAACTCTTTGGTTTTCTCAACCCTTTCTCCTGCAGTACCATCAAGCATAACCGGATAACCTAACACAATGGTATCAATATCATATTCTTTTATTATTTCTTCAATTCTTGCAAGAGTTTTTCTTAATTTGTTTGGTGACTGTCTTCTTACTATTTCGATTGCTGTTGCTGTTAATCCTAAAGGATCAGAAACTGCCACTCCCACTGTTTTCGAACCAAAATCCAAACCAAGCAGTCTCATTTTGCTTTACCTTTCCTTAAAATAAGCACACAGAAGAAAGTATCCCTTGTGATACAACCTCTTTTTGACAAAACTGTCCGTTTGTATATTAAGCGATACTCTAAGTGTATATTTATTTTAACTTGTTGTTAATGTAATACTTTACAGCCTCTTCAATAAGTTCATCGCGTTCAACCTTCATGATAAGGCTTCGTGCATTGTTATGACTTGTAATATAGGTAGGATCTCCTGACATAATATATCCTACAATCTGATTAACCGGATTGTACCCTTTTTCGGCAAGTGCCTGATATACCTTTTCAAAAATTTCCTCTACTCCTAATTTCTGTTCCTGTCCTACATTGAAAAACTGTGTGTTTCCTAAATTGCTCATCTTATCACGTCCTTTGTTTGCCTTTTTTGGCAGTATAGTATAAGTTTAATATAAAAGTTATTCAGTGGCAAGCATTATTTCAGTATTTATAAAGTCTTTTATTGTCACATTTATGATTTCGCCAGGTTTAAAGTCTCTTTTTTCTATAACTACCGGCACATAATTTTTTGTATGACCTACTATATATTGCCTGTCTTTTATAACCTTTTCTTCTTCTAACAAAAGTTCTTCTTTTTTGCCAATAAGATTTTTTCTGTAACTTTGTGTTAAAACATTTCCTGTGGCAATTAATTCTTCACTTCTTAATGTTTTAACTTTTTCATCTATCTGATTTGGCATGTTTGCTGCAACTGTTCCACTTCTTTTTGAATATTTAAATACATGTATCTGCGAAAATCCAACATCTTTTGCAAACTGAACTGTGGTTTCAAAGTCCTCATCACTTTCTCCCGGAAATCCTACGATTATGTCTGTAGTTATTGCCGGATTTTCATATATTGATCTTATAAGATTACATTTTTCAACATATTCCTTTGTATTATAATGCCTGTTCATATTTTTTAGAACACTGTCGCATCCACTTTGCAATGACAAATGAAAATGTGGACACATTTTATCTGCATACTTTAATCTGTCTATAAACTCATGCGTTATTATTTCAGGATCAACTGAACCAAGGCGTATTCTCTCGATTCCGTCTATAGCCTGGGCCAGTTCAATTACATCAATTAACGTCTTGTCTTCATCTTTATAAAATCCAAGATTGATTCCTGTAAGCACAACTTCTTTAAATCCGTTTTGTGCAAGATTTGTCATTTCTTCTTTTATACTCTCAAGTTTTCTGCTTCTTATTCTTCCTCTGGCATATGGAATAATACAGTAAGAGCAGAAATTGTTACATCCATCCTGAATTTTAATGTGAGCCCTTGTATGCTCAGTTAATGTTGAAAGTTGGAAATCCTCGTACTCATCAGTGTTATTTATATCAATAACATGTGTTTTTTCTTTGTCTTTTATATATTCATTTAATATATTTACAATCTCTTTTTTTCTGTTATTTCCGATAATAATGTCTATTGCCAGGTCTTCCTTTATCTGTTCAGTGGCAGTTTGTACATAACATCCTGTGGCTACTACTATGGCTTCCTTATTTTTTGACTTTGCCTTGTGAAGCATCTGCCTTGATTTTCTGTCTGCCATATTTGTAACTGAACATGTATTTACAATATATACATCTGCTATGTCAGAAAAGGGAACAATCTCATATCCGTTTTTTTCTAAAATCTGAGCCATGGCCTCTGTTTCATATGCATTTACTTTACAACCTAAATTGTGCAATGCTGCTTTTAACATCAGTATTCTCCTTATAATGCATTTTTACTAAAAATTCTTTTTTAAATTATCATTTGTTCTAATTGAATAACCACACAATCAGTGGTATTATATAGTCATAACAAAGAGAGAGAGGTGTTTGAGAATTGAAAACAGTAACAATAAATCTTGGTTCTATTGACAAAGTAAAATCATTTGTAAATGATATCACTAAGTTTGACAGTGATTTTGATTTAGTTTCCGGTCGCTATGTTATTGATGCCAAATCTATTATGGGTATCTTTAGTTTAGACTTATCAAAGCCTATTGATTTAAACATACATAGCGAAAAAGATCTTGATACTATTTTAGAAGTATTAAAGAAATACGAATAACACATTTACATTTCATATAAAACCGACTTGCAATTGCAGGTCGGTTTTATATTTCATAAATCATCATTTTCAAATATCTTTTACCGACTCTTTATAATGAAAAAGTTTAAACTCTCTTCCTTTTATCAACTTTTCTTACAGTAAAATTATAAATTTACTGTATCTTTATTAATTCTGCTGTTTCAACTGCTTCTGTAAACATTCTGTCTATTTCATCTGCCAGTTTTTTCTCAGAATTTCTAATTACATTAATGTTTGGTTTTGTAACCGGATGCTTTGCAACAAATGTTGTACAACAATCTTCATATGGTAAGATTGAAGTTTCATATGTTCCGATTTTAAGGGAAATGTCAATAATCTCCTGTTTGTCAAATGCAATAACCGGTCTAAACACAGGCATTGTACATACATCATTTGTAGCTGCAAGACTTTGCATTGTCTGGCTGGCAACCTGACCTATTGATTCACCTGTTATAAGTCCCTGAGCTCCTTCTTTATTTGCAAAGTATTCTGCAATTTTCATCATGTATCTTCTCATAATAATAGTAAGTTCATCATGTGGACACTTGTCATAAATATACATCTGTATGTCCGTAAAATTAACTACATACAAATTCATTGGTCCTGAATACTTTGACACAAGTTTTGCCAAATCTACAACCTTCTGCTTTGCTCTTTCTGATGTATATGGTGGTGCATGGAAATATACGGCATCCACTACTACACCTCTTTTGGCTGTCATCCAACCTGCAACAGGACTGTCGATTCCACCTGACAGCAAAAGCATTGCCTTTCCTGCTGTACCAACAGGCATTCCTCCGGGACCCGGTAAAATTTTTGAGTATATATTAATATGATTTCGGATTTCTACATTTAATATTACATCAGGATTGTGTACATCAACTTTTAAGCCCTCAAATGCATCAAGGATTCTTCCACCAAGTTCTGCATTTATTTCCATTGAATCCATTGGATAATTTTTCCTTGCTCTTCTTGCCATAACTTTAAATGTAAAGTTTTTATCTTCATAATTTTCATCAATATATTTAATAACCTGTTTAGCAAGGTCTTCAAAACCATTGTCTTCAATCTGAACCATAGGGCAAATTCCTACAATACCAAATACATGTGAAAGTGCATTTACTGCTTCGTCGTAATCATAATCACTGTTTGCTGTAGCATAAACTCTTCCGTTTTCCTTTGTTACTGTAAAATCTCCATCGATTTTATCAAGTGCTCTTTTAGCATTATCTACCAACGCATTTTCAAACAGATATCTATTTTTTCCCTTTACACCAATTTCAGCGTACTTAATTAAAAAAGCCTTAAACATTTTCTCTCCTTTATCTTCTTACATATTTTCTTAAAATCGGTAACATTGCTTTTAACTGTTCCAATGTGTAATCTATTTCTTCCTTTGTGTTAAATCTGCTAAAGCTAAATCTAACAGTTGAACCTAACAAGTCTTTATCAATATTCATTGCCTTTAGTGTTTCACTGATGGCAGGCTTGTTTGATGAGCATGCACTTCCTGCTGAAATGTATACACCCTTATCCTCTAGGGCATGAAGTAATACTTCACTTCTTACGCCTGAAAAACTTGCACTGACAATGTGTGGTGCACCTTCATTTCCTTTTTGGCTGTTTACTGTAACCCCATTTATATTTAAAAGACCATCAATTAAATAATCTTTCAAAGCTATCATTGTACTTACATTTTCTTCCAAATGTTTGTAACAGTCGTCAGATGCCTTTGCAAGACCTGCAATCCCCGGCACATTTTCAGTACCTGAACGCATGGCATTTTGCTGTCCTCCACCTAAGATAAATGGATTTACTTTTGCATTTTTCTTTAGGTACATAAATCCTGTTCCCTTTGGTCCGTGGATTTTATGTCCACTTACTGTCAACACATCAATGTTACTTTTCTTTGGCTTAATTTCCATTTTTCCAAAGGCCTGAATTGCATCTACATGATATATTACATTTTTGTTTATTGTTTTAATGTATTTACCGATTTCTTCTATAGGCTGAATGGCACCAACTTCGTTGTTTACATACATAATGGAAACCAAAATTGTATCTTCTGTCATTGCCTCTTTTAGTGCATCCGGTTGTACAACACCGTCCTGGTCTACAGGTAAATACGTAACTTCATATCCTAGCTGTTCCAAATGTTTCATTGGACTTTTTACAGATGCATGCTCTACTTTTGTAGTGATGATTTTTTTCCCACTTCTTTTATTGGCTTCCACTGCACCCATTATTGCCCAATTATTTGACTCTGTTCCACCTGATGTAAAATAAATTTCATTTGGTTCTACTTTTAAAATTTTGCTTATTGTTTCTTTTGCTTCTTTTAAATATTTTTCAGCATTAACTCCAACCATATGCATTGAAGAAGGATTTCCATAATCCTCTGTCATTACTTTTACTACAATATCTTTTACATCTTCTGTAACTATTGTGGTTGCTGAGTTGTCAAAATATGCCTCCATTTTTATTCCTCCATTAAATACATTAGTATGGACATAACTGTCATTCCTGCTGTTTCTGTTCTAAGAATACGCTTTCCTAATGTAATCTCTTTTGCTCCAATTTCTTTTACTTTTTCTACTTCTTCTTTTGAAAATCCACCTTCTGAGCCTATAAACACACCAATATTCATGCCCTTTTGGATTTTCTCAAAAATTTTTCTGGTCTGTTCCATGTTCTCTGCTTCTTCATAGGCAATAATAACCATATCCATTTCTTTTGCCATTTCTATTGCAGTGGCAAAATTTACAGGAGTATTTACTTTTGGGATAATACCCCTTTTTGACTGCTTTGCAGCACTTTCGGCTATGGCGTTCCATCTTTTAGTTTTGTTTACAGCTTTCTTCTCATCAAGTTTTACCACACACCTTTTTGTGGACATTGGAACAAATTTATAGCCACCAAGCTCAGTAACCTTCTGAATAACAGTTTCCATTTTGTCACCCTTAGGAAGTGCCTGAAACAACGTTACCTTGATGGGAAGTTCTCTTGACTGACCATTAATATCAACTATATTAGCAACTACTCGTTCATCTTCAAGAGATGCTATTTCACAAACATACTCCCTGTTACTTCCATCACTAATTAAAATAGTTTCACCTGTTTTCATTCTAAGAACATTTTTTATATGATTAACATCTTTTCCCTGAATTAAAACAGAATCTTCTCCTATCTGTTCAGGTTCTACAAAAAATCGGTACATATTTTCTCCTAGTTATTTTTTGCCATGATGGCTCTCCAGTCACCCTGATTTACAACATCTGTAAGTGTAAGGTTTGGATTGTTATTTATGGCTTCTTTTACGTCATCTTCCTTCATATATATAATCCCTGATGAAATAAATATTCCACCCGGTTTTAAAAATCTGTCAACCATACCGGCAATAGGTATAATAACATCAGCCAGAATATTTGCTACAACTATATCGTACTTTTTATTTTCAAACTTTTTGCAAAGTTCTTCGTCTTCCAATACATTTCCGGCTATTACATTTACATCATCCATAGCCATATGATTTACTTTAAAGTTGTCACTTACAGCATCTATTGCAGCCGGATCAATGTCTGTCATATCCACATCTGCTGCTCCAAGTTTTTTTGCCACTATTGACAAAATACCGCTACCACAGCCAAGATCCAAAACTTTGTCATTTTCTTTTACATATTTTACAAGCTGCTTTATGCAAAGCTGTGTTGTGTCATGTTTTCCTGTACCAAAAGCAGTACCCGGGTCAATTTCAATCATTTCCATGTTCTTGTGTTGTTCATCAATTTCTTCCCATGTAGGTTTAATAAAGAACTTTCCAACTGTAAATGATTTAAAATATTTTTTCCAGTTATTTACCCAGTCCACATCTTCTGTCATTGACTTTTCAATGGAACCTTCTCCTACATCCATAAAAGAAGATGCCTCTTTTAACTTTTCTCTAAGGTTGTCCAGAAGTTTCTGATTATCTTTATCTTCTGTATCTTCTTCAGTATAAAAGCTAACATATGCCGTTCCGTCATCTACAGGTAAATCTGCAAGATAATCAATAAACTGTGCTTTCTTTTCTTCTTCTGTAAGTTGCACGTTATCTTCTACTTCCATTCCTAAAATGCCAAGTTCAATCAGTACGCCACATACAAAATCACTTGCCTGCGTTGTTGTTTTCAGTCTATATTTATTCCACTTCATATTTTTCTCCGTTAATATTATCTAAACGTTTTATAACTGATATATCATAGCATACATAATTTAATTACGCAAATTGCCATATTTCTAAAATTAAGAAGTTAAGAATAATAGTTGTACAACTAAAGTTTACATTTAAACTACAAAAGCTACACCGGCATCAGCCAATGTAGCTTTGTTTTCTAAAGTTTTTACACTTCTTTTATTAATTATTTTTACTTAGAAGAATTTCTTCTTCTTTTTCTTTTTATCCGTTTCAGATTTATCCTCATTAAACTCATTTAGTGTGTCACCTGAAATTTCATCTAATTTTTTAATCAATTCTTTTTGTTCATTATTAAGCTTTGTTGGAACTTTTACAACAAGTGTGGAGTACTGGTCTCCTCTTGTATTTTGATTGTGTACGTGGCAAACTCCCTTGCCTTTCAATCTGATGCGGGTACCTGTCTGAGTTCCCGGCTTAATATTAAACTTAACATCACCATCAACAGTCTTAACACGAATGTCGCCACCAAGGGCTGCCTGTGCAAATGATATAGATGTTGTAGAGAACAAATTCATACCATCACGCTCAAACTCTTTGCTTGGAATAACTCTGATATCAACTAACAAGTCGCCTCTTGGTCCACCGTTTGTACCCGGCTCACCTTCTCCCTGTTTTCTTATACGCTGCATATCATCAATTCCGGCTGGAATATCAATTGTGATTTTCTTTCTTGTGTTCTTGTATCCTGCTCCATGACAATCAGGACATTTTTCTTTAATTACTTTACCTGTTCCGTTACAGTCAGGACATACCTGTGTACTTTGCATCATACCAAACATAGTCTGCTGACGTGACACATACTGTCCTGCACCCTTACATTTTGAACATGTCTCAGGTGATGTTCCAGGCTTTGCCCCTGAACCATTACATGTAGTACAAGTTTCTTTGTAAGGAATTGTAACTTCTTTCTGGCAACCAAATATTGCTTCTTCAAAAGTAATCGTAAGATTTGTTCTTCTGTCCTGTCCACGTCTTGGTCCATTACTTGGTCCTCTGCGGCTACCGCCACCACCAAATAAATCTCCGAAAATATCTCCAAATCCACTTCCACCGAAAATATCACCAAAGTCAAAATTGTTGAAATCAAATCCGCCTGCTCCGCCGGCACCACCATCAAAGGCAGCATGACCAAACTGGTCATACTGTCTTCTCTTTTCATCATCGCTTAATACTGCGTATGCTTCTGATGCCTCTTTGAACTTTGCAGCTGCTTCTTCGTCTCCCGGATTTGCATCGGGATGATATTTCTTTGCTAACTGTCTATATGCTTTTTTTATTGTTGCAGCGTCTGCACCTTTGTCGACACCCAACACTTCATAATAATCTCTCTTATCTGCCATGATTTATTTTAAACCTCTGTAAAGTCTCCATCTACAACATCATCTTCAGGAGCTGATCCCTGATTCATGTCAGGACCTGCACCCTGTGCACCTGCTGCCTGTGCCTGCTCATACATCTTTTGGAATAACTGCTGTGCAGAATTCATTAATTTTTCTTTTCCAGCCTTTAATTCTTCAACCTGAGCTTCTGTTGGTTCATTTTCACCAATTGCTGCAACAGTTGCCTTTAATGCATCAATGTCAGCCTGAACTGCCTGTTTATCAGCTTCTGCTAACTTGTCGCCGGCTTCACTCATTGCTGTTTCTGTCTGTGTGATGATTGATTCAGCTTCATTCTTAGCATCAATTGCTTCTTTACGTTTCTTATCTGCTGCTTCAAATTCTGCTGCTTCTTTTACAGCCTTATCAATGTCTTCATCTGACATGTTTGAACCTGCTGTAATTGTAATGTGCTGTTCTTTACCTGTTCCAAGGTCTTTAGCTGATACATTTACAATACCGTTTGCATCAATATCGAATGTAACTTCAATCTGTGGAACACCTCTTCTTGCTGGTGGAATTCCATCAAGTCTGAACTGTCCAAGTGATTTGTTATCTCTTGCGAACTGTCTTTCACCCTGAACAACGTTGATATCAACTGCTGTCTGATTATCTGCTGCTGTTGAGAAAATCTGACTCTTCTTTGTAGGAATTGTTGTATTTCTCTCAATAAGTCTTGTAGCTACACCACCCATTGTTTCAATTGATAATGAAAGTGGAGTTACATCAAGAAGAAGAATATCGCCGGCACCTGCGTCACCTGCTAATTTACCACCCTGAATTGAAGCACCAAGTGCAACACATTCATCAGGATTCATCTTCTTTGATGGTTCATGACCTGTTAACTGTTTTACTTTATCCTGTACAGCTGGGATTCTTGTAGAACCACCGACTAATAATACCTTGCTAAGTTCTGATGCTGAAATTCCTGCATCCTTTAATGCGTTCTGTACAGGGATTGCTGTTCTTTCAACTAAGTCTCTTGTTAATTCGTCGAATTTAGCCTTTGTAAGTGTCATGTTCAAATGCTGTGGTCCCTGTTCATTTGCAGTGATGAATGGAATGTTGATTTCAACCTGAGTAGCTGATGAAAGTTTCTTCTTTGCATCTTCTGCTTCGGCTTTGATTCTTTCCATAGCCATCTTATCATTTGAAAGGTCGATTCCTGTCTTTGTCTTAAAGTCTGCTACCATGTAGTCCATAACTTTCTTATCAAAGTCATCACCACCAAGTCTGTTATCACCGTTTGTTGCTAAAACTTCAATAACGCCATCACCGATTTCGATTACAGATACATCAAATGTACCACCACCTAAATCGTATACCATAATCTTCTGTTCGCCTTCATTATCAAGACCATAAGCTAATGCTGCAGCTGTAGGCTCATTGATAATTCTCTTAACATCAAGACCTGCAATCTTACCTGCATCCTTTGTTGCCTGTCTTTGTGCATCGTTAAAGTAAGCTGGTACTGTAATAACTGCTTCTGTAACTTTTTCACCAAGGTAAGCTTCTGCATCAGCTTTTAACTTCTGAAGAATCATTGCTGAAATTGCCTGTGGTGTGTATTCTTTTCCTGCTACATTTGCTTTGTAATCAGTTCCCATATGTCTTTTAATTGATGAAATTGTTCCTTCTGCATTTGTAACAGCCTGACGTTTTGCCTGTTCACCAACTAATCTTTCTCCGTCTTTCTTAAATGCTACTACTGATGGAGTTGTTCTTGCTCCGTCTGCGTTTGTGATAACTGTAGGTTCTCCACCTTCCATAACAGCTACACATGAGTTTGTTGTTCCTAAATCAATACCAATAATCTTTCCCATTTTATTTTCCTCCTAAATATATGATTATTTCAAATTAAACTAATTAGCTACTTTTACCATACTGTGTCTTACCACTGTATCTCTGTATTTATACCCTTTCTGTAATTCTTCTGACACAACGTTTTCACCAAGTTCGTCATTGTCTTCATGCATTACAGCGTTGTGAAGTTCAGGATCAAATTCCTTTCCCTTTGCATCAATCGCTTCAACTCCAATATCTTCAAGAGTTTGAAGTAACTGTTTATATATAAGATTCATTCCCTGTCCAACAGGTGATTCTAAATCTTCTTCACTAAGTGTTGCAACTCCTCTTTCAAAGTTGTCAACCACAGGCAAAATCTTTTCTATAATTGATTTTGCTCCTGTTTCAAACATTGCTGTTTTTTCTTTGTCGCTTCTGTTTCTGAAATTTTGAAATTCTGCAAATAATCTTTGGTACTTATCATTAAGTTCCTCTATCTGCTCGTCTTTCTTATCCTTTTTCTTAAAGCCTTTCTTCTTTTTCTTTTCAGGCTTTTCTTCAGTTTCAGAAGTTTCTTCCTTTTTTGATGCTTCTGTTTCAGGCTGTTCTTCTTTTGTTTCAGCCCTTACTTCTTCATCTGATGTTTCTTTTACATTTTCTGTATCTTTAACATCTTCAGTTTCGTTAATGTCTTTGTTTTCTTTTTCCACTATATCTATTTCCTTTCTATGCTACTTGTCATCTAAAGTCTGCCCCAGCTGTTCTTTTACAACTCTTAATGTTTCTACAACCTTTTCATAATCCATTCTCTTTGGACCAATGATACCAATAGTTCCTTTGAAACCATCCTGTAGTTCGTAAGTTGCTGTAACTACACTGCAATCCTTCATGGACTGTACAGGGCTTTCGCTTCCGATATACACCTGAATACCTGTTTCCTCATCGCTTTCATTAATCAACTCGGTAAGCTGTGACTTTTCTTCCAATGTAGTAAGAAGTCTGCTTGCTCTTTCCTTGTCGCTTAACTCAGGATACTTGAAAATGTTTGTAGCACCTGATGTATATATCTTCATCTGCTCTTCAGTCGAAATAGCCTCTGTTATAGCCTTTAGTACTTCGTTTACCAAATCCTCGTACTCTCCGGCCTGAGATGTTAATGAAGTAATAACAGCTAAGTTTATTTCTTCTATTGCAAGACCTGCAAGGGCTGTGTTAAGTGCCACATTTAATCTTACAACCATCTCCTGATTAACTTCTTTATCAAGTTTGACTATTTTGTTTACTACGTGGTTCTTATCAGATACCACTGTACACAACAATTGTCTTTCTTCTAATATAGATAACTGTATGAATTTAATTTTGTTACCTTTTGACTTTGGTGATGAAACCATCGTTGTGTAATTGGTGTTGTTTGCCAACACATTTGCCATATTTTGAAGAAGTGTCTCAACCTTATCTACTTTTTCAATAAGTAAATCTTCTTTTTCATTGACTTTCTGTTCTCTTTCATCCAGCTCTGACATCTTATCCTTCAACATATGGTCCACATAAAATCTGTAACCTTTGTCTGTTGGAATACGTCCTGCTGAAGTATGTGGCTGAACAATGTAGCCCATCTCTTCTAAGTCCGACATTTCATTTCTGATTGTGGCTGAACTAAGATTTAAGTCAGTGTACTTTGAAATCGTTCTTGATCCAACCGGTTCACCGGTTTCTAAATAGTTTCTAATGATAGCATCAAGAATCTTTTCTTTTCTTTCACTTAGCTCCATAGACAACTCCTTTCTATGGTTTTTATTTTGTTAGCACTCGTCATTTTTGAGTGCTAACATCTTTTCTATGGTCTAATCTATCACTATCAATATTCTTTGTCAACACTTTATTTTAAAAACAATTGTAAAGAATTTATGAATTATTTTTTTCATAGTTTTGAATCACACCACGATAATATTATGATTGTCGAAAGGACGCTTTTGCTGCCAAACGCTGGCAGGCTCACACACCACGATAATATTAAGTTTGCCGAAAGCACGCTCCCGCTGCCAAACGCTGGTAGCGGTTCTATCAAGCTGGCTACGCCACCTTAATGAACCGACCGCGTTAGAAGCGCTTTCTTACAATCTTAATATTATCGTGGTGTATTGAATGGTTGGGGTACAAATATCATAGGGACGGAAAATATGCAAGTTCCATTGATTTTCTTCTTTTTTATTATTCTGCTTGTAATAAAAAATCCATTGGGGCGACAATCTGGAATTTTTGAAAGTGTCACCTTGCTATCTATTATTATTTATTTTCAGTCTTTTACAGACTCTTAGATTATTTACTTGAGTTTGTACATAAATAAAAAACTGTAATCAACATGATTTTGTATGATTACAGTTGTTTGTTCTTGATATTATTTTTTTAAAATAGGAAGAGTTTTTGCTATGCCACTATTAGTTTTAATTTCTAAAGTGTTTTTTCTATTTTACCACTAGTTTTTAACCCTGAAAGAGTTTTTTGCCCATGCTACTATTATTTTTAATGTAAGAAGAGTTTTACTAATTTGTCTTTTGCTTTGGAATATTTTTGGTAACGTACAGGCATATCTATCCAGTTATATTTTTTTAATATGCTTTTTTCGTGAGTAAATGTTTCAAAGCTTTTCTTTCCGTGATATGAACCCATACCACTGTTTCCTACACCACCAAATCCCATATGTGATGTTGCAAGATGCATTATTGTATCATTTATACATCCGCCACCAAATGGTATTTTTTCCGTAAAGTATTTTTGTGTGTTTTTATTATTTGAAAAAATGTACAAAGCCAACGGGTGTGGTCTTTTTTCAATAAATTGTGCTGCTTCTTCTATATTATCATATGAAATAACAGGTAACACAGGTCCAAAGATTTCTTCCTGCATCACTGCATCCTTTTCTGTTACATTATCCATAACTGTTGGTTCTATCTGTAATGTCTGGTCATTTCCTTTTCCACCTAAAATCACTTTGTTATTTTCTATTAATCCCATTACACGATTGTAATGTTTTTCATTTATCATCTTTCCATAATCATTATTTTCAAAAGCATTATCTCCATACATTCTTTTAACTGTCTCTTTAAATATTGTAAGAAATTCTTCTTTTACCTTTTTATCTATTAGCAAATAATCAGGTGCAACACAAGTCTGTCCCAGATTTAAGTATTTTCCAAAGGCAATTCTTTTTGCTGCCAGTTTTAAATTTGTAGTTTCATCTACAATACATGGACTTTTGCCGCCAAGTTCCAATGTAACAGGTGTTAAGGTCTTTGCTGCTTTTTCCATTACAAGGGTTCCAACAGTGACTCCTCCTGTAAAGAAAATGTAGTCAAACTTTTGTTCCAACAATTCGGTATTTTCTGCTCTTCCACCTTCAATAACGGCAACATAATTTTCGTCAAAGACTTCTTCTATAATTGTTTTCATTATAACAGATGTGCTTTTTGAATATGCGGAAGGCTTCGCCACCACGCAATTTCCTGCAGCAATTGCTCCAATAAGTGGTTCCATTGTAAGAAGAAAAGGATAGTTCCATGGAGCCATAACCAACACAACCCCATAAGGGCAATGAATGGAATAACTCTTTCCATGAAAATTTGCAAGGTCCGTCATATGTCTCTTATTTTTGCTCCACTTTTTAATATGCTTTATTTGAAAACTAAGTTCAGACAAAGTAAGTCCTACTTCACACATGTAAGACTCGCTGGCTGATTTTCCAAGGTCATTCTTTAATGCCTTGTAAATTTCATCTTCATGGTTAAGAATTGCACTTTTTAATTTTTTAAGATATACAATTCTTGTGTTTACATCAAAAGTTTTCTTCTTATTAAAATATTCTCTTTGATTTTTTACAATATTTTCTATATTACTCATACTACCTTTTGTTCAAACAGAACATCCTTTCCAATATATTAAATCTTTATCAATTTTTTAATAATATTTCAACTATATAAATATCTGCACCGTCCCAAACACTTTATTTCATTATAATTCTATAAATTTTCTCAAGTTCTTTGGCATTCATAAGTTTTGGAACCGGATAAAGTGGATTACTTTCTTTATCAGCATACTTTGCCATCTGCTTAATGTCCTCTTCTTTTATGCAGTCAATCTTTTCAGGAATATTCATAGATTTATTCATCTCTTTTATCCATTTAATAAATTCCTTTGCTGTTGTTTCGTTGTCCAGACTATTATCAACAATTCCACTTTTTCTTCCAAGCTTTGCCAGCTTTTTGTAACAGCTTTCCCCATACATTTCAAGTACATAAGGAAGTATTACGGCATTGGCAAGTCCGTGAGGTACGCCATACATTCCGCCTAATGAATGTGCCACTCCATGAACATATCCAACATAAGATCTTGTAAATGCAGCCCCTGCACAATACGAAGCCTTTAACATATTCTGCCTTGCTGTTTTGTTCTGACCCTCATCATAGGCTTTCTTTAAATTTTCTCCAATTAATTTAACTGCAGTTACAGCTCTTTTTCTAGTGTATTTGTTTGTACTTCTTCCTATGTAAGCCTCCACAGCATGAGTTAATGCATCCATCCCTGTAGTGGCTGTAAGGCTTTGTGGAAGACTTGTAGTAACTTTGTAATCCAAAATTGCATATCTTGGAATCAGCACAAAATCATTAATTGGATATTTGTGATGAGTCTTATCATCTGTAATAACAGCAGCCAATGTAGTTTCACTACCAGTACCTGCTGTGGTAGGAATTGCAAGAAGAAGTGGTATTTTCTTTCTTACTTTTAAAATACCTTTCATTTTACTAATACTTTGTTTTGGCTTTGCGATTCTTGCCCCTGCTGCTTTTGCACAGTCCATTGAAGAGCCTCCGCCAATGGCAATAATGGAATCACACCCATTTTCCAAATACAAATCTTTTGCCTGTTCCACATTTGTAATTGTTGGATTTGCCACTGTGTCATCATAATATTCAAAGGGAATATTATTTTCTTCTAAAACATCAGTCAGCTTTTTGCCAAGACCTACCTGAGTAATACCTTTGTCCGTCACAACCAAAACCTTTTTACATCCATACTTATTTAAAGCCTTTGGAATTGTTTCCATTCCTTCAAGCATTTTGGGTTCCCTGTACGGCAAAACCGGAAGAGCTATTCTAAAACAAATCTGAAACGCCCTGCAATATATCTTCTTAATAATGTTCATTTTCTAGTCCTCTCAATCTCCTCCACGCTCCCCACATACAAATTAACGAAAGCACGCTCCCGCTGCCAAACGCTGGTAGCGGTTCTATCAAGCTGGCTTCGCCACCTTAATGAACCGACCGCGTTAGAAGCACTTTCGTTAAACGTTGTCAGTTGGTACAAATGATAAAAATAGTAATTAAAATACTGCAACTACCATGATAAAAGGAGTTGGAATGAAGAAAAATATTATTGGATTTATATTAATTATAAGTCTGTGTATACTTTCGGTATACAAATATATTAATATTCAACAATATAGTTCTGTTTTTAATGAAATCAATGAACTTTCAAAAATAGAAAGTGGAACAGTTGTAAGTGATTTGAAAGTTAAGGTGCAGATGAATGGCTCTGATAATCTTTTTGCCAATATACTTAATCATGCTTTGGAAAGCAGAAGTTATAAGGTAAGATTGGAGTCGGAGTTTGAATCAGATAGGAAAAGTAACACAAATATATTTATCAGTAGCAAAAATGGTAGTAGTTATAGTAAGTTAACATCAGTGTTAATAAATGATAAAAAAATATATATTGATGTTAAACAGTTGCTTGCATGGGCAAAGGGTGACAATATTGTTGATTATGATTTGTTAGAAAAATATGTTAAGCAATATGGACTAGGAAAGTATGCATTAATTAATTTAAACAGTTTAAACAATAAAAAAGAAGAAAAATCAGATGACCTTCTTACACTTGTATTTAAAAATCTGGATATATCTTTTGTTTTGGACAAATACAAAAAAGATGACAAGTATGGAATAAAAATAAATGAAAAGAATACCGAAAAAATAATTGATTCTTTAAGTGAAAGCAGTGAAGGGTTTAAAAAGGTAAAGGATATTATATTAAAAGTTAATCCAACAATTGATGGTGAAATTAAAACTGTGAAAAACAATGGAATGTATAACAGTGGCTTTGATATTAATATAAATGGAAAGACTGATTGCATGAAACTTGCTGTTGAAACAAATACAAAGGTGATTGAAAAGAATATAAAAATAAGTAATAGCATAAATGAAAGTGATGTAACAGACGTGACAGTGCTTTTAAATATGCTTATAAATAATCTCAATAAATAAACAGGTACATATCAGTTGACAGGTACCTGTTTTATATTGTAATTATTTATTTTTTAAAGCTGCTTCAACAAATCCTAAGAATAATGGATGTGGTCTGTTAGGACGACTCTTTAATTCAGGATGTGCCTGTGTGGCAATGAAGAATGGATGAGAAGGAATCTCTACCATTTCTACAATACGGCCGTCAGGTGAAATACCTGAAAGCTTCATGCCATTCTTTGTCAAATCAGTTCTAAAGTCATTGTTTACTTCATATCTGTGACGATGACGTTCGTGAATAAGTTCCTGATTGTAAAGTCTGTATGCAAGACTGTCTTTTGCAAGAACACAAGGATATGAACCAAGTCTTAATGTACCACCAATGTCTGTAATACCTTCCTGATCAGGCATAAGGCTGATAACAGGATGTGTAGTTGATGGGTCAAGTTCCATACTGTGAGCATCTCTGTGGCCAACAACATCTCTTACAAATTCAACAATTGACAACTGCATACCAAGACACAAACCAAGGAATGGAACATTATTTTCTCTTGCGTATTTAATTGCTGCAATTTTTCCATCAATACCACGGTTTCCAAAACCACCGGGAACCAGAATACCTGAAACATCTGAGAAAATCTCAGCTGCATTTTCATTTGTAACAGTTTCAGAATCAACCCATTTGATATTGACTGTTGTTCTGCTAGGATAACCGGCATGCTTTAATGATTCTACAACGCTGATATAAGCATCATGTAATGCAATGTATTTTCCAACTAATGCAACTGTAACTTCCTGAACAGGATTCTTAGCAGAATCAACCATTTCTTTCCAATCATCCAAATCAGGTTCAGGACAATCTAGGTTAAGACTCTGGCATGCAATCTCAGCAAGATGTTCTTTTTCCATTGCAAGAGGAGCTTCGTAAAGCATATCCACTGTAAGGTTCTGAACAACGTGACTTGCAGGAACATTACAGAATAAACTGATTTTGTCTTTAAGATTGTCACCAATTTCATGTTCTGTACGACATACTACAACGTCAGGCTGAATACCAAGTCTTTGAAGTTCCTTAACACTCATCTGAATTGGTTTTGTTTTCATTTCTTCAGAAGCAGGTAAGTAAACCATAAGAGCTACATGAATAAGAATACAGTTTTCATGACCTACATCATGCTGGAACTGTCTGATTGCTTCAATATATGGCTGAGATTCAATATCTCCAACTGTACCGCCAACCTCAATAATTGCAATTTCAGTTTCTTCACTTAAACTTCTGTAGAATCGACTTTTAATTTCATTTGTAATATGAGGAATAACCTGAACAGTTCCACCGCCAAAGTCACCACGTCTTTCTTTTTCAAGTACTGACCAGTAAACTTTACCTGTAGTAACGTTTGAATTTTTTGTAAGACTTTCGTCGATAAATCTTTCATAATGTCCAAGGTCAAGGTCTGTTTCAGCACCATCATCTGTTACGAAAACTTCACCGTGCTGTACAGGGTTCATTGTACCAGGGTCAATATTGATATAAGGATCAAACTTCTGCATAGTGACTTTGTAGCCACGGGCTTTAAGAAGTCGTCCAAGGGAAGCAGCAGTAATTCCTTTTCCAAGACCGGAAACCACGCCACCCGTTACAAAAACGTATTTCACTGCCATGTGATTTTTCCTCCAATGTATTATATAGTTATTAAAAATTAATTTGAAAATATACAGTACTTTTGTAAAAAAGTACCTTGAAAATATAATCATTTAACATAGTAAAATGGTTATAATAAACACCATAATAGTGTACTACAATAATGTTATCATTTCTAGAAAAAAATATATTTTGTTAATTTTTAATGAAATATTCAATAAAAATTAACATTATTTTATCTGTGTATGGTATATTGTAATGGTATGATTAAAATAATTAAGAAAAAAGTCTTCTTTTTTCTAAGGACAGAAAGGATGTTACATGGACAACAATAGAAATAGAGAACCACAAAACAATGGTGATCAGAACAATCAAAAGAAAAACAGAATAATAACAGTGTTGTTGGCATTAGTTGCGGCATTGATATTCACATCAGTGAGCACATACTTATTTGATTCAGCAACAAAAGAAGAAGTAACGTACAGTTATTTTATGAAGATGTTGGAAGATGGTCAGGTAGAAAGCGTAGTATTTGATTCAAATAAGATTTTAATAGAACCAAAGGTTAATGGAACAGTTTTAATTAAGAAAACATACTGGACAACAAAAGTGGATGACCCTGATTTGATTTCAGAGTTAAAGAACGATTATCCAAATGTGGAATTTAAGGCCGAGCAGGAAAGTACTACAAACAGTATATTATATATATTCATTCAGTTTGTACTTCCATTACTGTTCTTCTGGTTTATAGTTTCATATTTTATGAGAAAAACCACCGGTGGAAAAGGTGGTGGAATGTTTGGCGTTGGAAAGTCAAATGCAAAAGTATATATTCAAAAGGAAACAGGAGTTACATTTAAGGATGTAGCAGGTCAGGAAGAAGCAAAAGAGTCAGTTGTTGAAATGGTTGACTTTTTGCATAATCCGGGCAAATATACAGCAATTGGTGCGAAACTTCCAAAGGGAGCATTGCTTGTAGGACCTCCGGGAACAGGTAAAACACTTCTTGCAAAGGCAGTGGCAGGAGAAGCAAAAGTTCCATTCTTTTCACTTTCAGGATCAGACTTTGTGGAAATGTTTGTAGGAGTAGGTGCTTCGCGAGTTAGAGATTTGTTTAAGCAGGCAGAAGAAAATGCACCATGTATTATTTTTATTGACGAAATAGATTCTATAGGTAAGAGCCGTGATTCAAGATACGGCGGTGGCAATGATGAAAGAGAGCAGACACTTAACGCATTGTTAGCTGAAATGGATGGATTTGATTCATCAAAAGGTATTTTGATTTTAGCAGCAACAAACAGACCGGATGTGCTTGATCCGGCACTTTTAAGACCGGGACGTTTTGACAGACGTGTTATTGTAGATACTCCTGATTTTAAAGGAAGACTTGATACATTAAAAGTTCATTCAAAAGATGTAAAGATGGACGAAACAGTAGATTTGGATGCAATTGCAAATATTACCAGTGGCGCTGTAGGCTCAGACCTTGCAAATATGGTAAACGAAGCAGCAATTAACGCCGTAAAATGTGGAAGAAATGCAATTTCACAGGAAGATTTAATGGAAGCTGTAGAAGTAGTTATTGCAGGTAAGGAAAAGAAAGACAGAATCTTAAGCAAAGAAGAAAAGAAGATTGTTGCATACCATGAAGTGGGTCACGCACTTGTAGCAGCAATTCAAAAAGATGCTGAACCGGTGCAGAAGATTACAATTGTACCAAGAACAATGGGTTCTTTAGGTTATGTAATTCAGGCACCTGAAAAAGAAAAATATCTTATGTCAAAAGATGAACTAAACGTAGAACTTGTAACATTACTTGCAGGTAGAGCATCAGAAGAAATCGTATTTGATTCAGTAACAACAGGTGCGTCAAACGATATGGAAAAAGCGACAAAGATTGCCAGATCCATGATTGCACAGTATGGTATGTCAGACAAATTCGGACTTATGAGTCTTGAAAAAATAAATGACCCATATCTTGGTGGACATTCACAGCTTAACTGTAGCGATAAGACAGCAACAGAAATAGAAGAAGAAGTGAAGATTCTTCTAAAAGATAAATATCAGGAAGCAAAGAAACTTCTTGGAGAAAACAGAGACAAACTTGACAAGATAGCCAGGTTCCTCTACGAAAAAGAAACAATAACAGGAAAACAGTTTATGGAAATATACCATAAATGCGATGAACCTGAAGAAATAGAAACAGAAGACACAAAGCAGCAGGAAAATACTGAAATATCAGATGAATCAAACGAAAACACAGAGGTATAAATTAACAAATTTTTATATATGAACTGGGCTGGTGTCAAACATAAATAGGTCCCAAATATAATTGAAAAGTTATATAGTTATGAAGGAGACGACGAACAAAGTAGTGAATACGATTTCCTTTTATACACTATTTCTATTTGGGGCTGGAGCGAACAGGGTGGTCATAAAACATAGGAGTATTTCGTATATCGGAGCGAGCATAGTTACAATCGCGAAGCGATTGAGTTATCGATAGCGATTGTAAATAGACGGCGCAGCGAAGATAGAAATACGACAGGTTTTATGACCACCCTGTTTGCCCAGCCCCCAGAGAAAATACGACAGGTTTTATGACCACCTTGTTTGCCAGCCCCAGGGAAAAAATTTGCAGAAAGGATAGAGATGAGTGGCTTTAACATACAGGAAGAATTAAAGAAAATGCCAACAACACCGGGAGTGTACCTAATGCACGACATACACGATGATGTAATATATGTTGGAAAAGCAATAAATCTAAAAAGAAGAGTAAGTTCATATTTTAGACAAAGCACAAAGAAAAGTCTGAAAATCCAGTCAATGGTTTCCAACATAGTAAGATTTGAATACATTCTTACAGACTCGGAGTTAGAAGCACTTATTCTTGAATGCAATCTGATAAAAGAATACCGTCCAAAATATAATACAATGTTAATGGACGATAAAACATATCCTTATGTCATGGTTACTACAACAGAGAGCTATCCTAGAATTGTTATGGCAAGAAGGATGAAAAAAGACGGAAACAAATATTTTGGACCATTTACCAGCGCAGGAGCTGTAAAAGATACAATAGAGCTTTTGCAGAAAATGTACCACATTAGAAACTGCAGAAAAAGCATAGTGGCACACCACGGTTTTTCAGTAAATGAAGACAAAACAGAAGTACCTGTTGTAAATGGTAGACCTTGCCTTTATTATCATATGGGACAGTGTGGTGGAGCATGTCAGGGATATATTTCCGTTGAAGAATATAGAAAAAATGTGGATAAAGCAATAAAATTTCTTGAGGGAAATTATAGAGATACAATCAAAGAACTTGAAGAAAAAATGCAGAAAGCATCAGCAGAACTTGACTTTGAAAAAGCCATGGAATGTCGCGATTTAATAAATAGCATAAATCATGTGGCAGGCAATCAGAAGATTACTACACACAAGTTTGAAAATAGGGATATTATTGCTTATGCCGAAGAAGGAAATGATGCTGTAGTGCAGGTATTTTTCGTGAGAAATGGAAAGTTGATTGGTCGTGAGCATTTTTATCTGACCACTGTGCCGGGAGATACAGGAAAAGACATTATTACAAGTTTTATAAAACAATATTATATAGGAACACCTTTTGTACCACATCAGTTGTTGGTTCAGGAAGAAGTGGACGAGCCGGAACTTTTGTCCGAGATGCTTAGCCGTAATCAGAATTATACTGTAAAAATTGTCAATCCTAAAAAAGGAAATAATGAAAAACTAGTAGAACTGGCAGCAAAAAATGCAAGAAATCTGCTGGAGCAAAACAAGGAAAAATACCGTCGCCAGCAGAAGAAAACAGTTGGTGCCGTAAAAGAAATAGAACAACTCATTGATATAACAGGTATTCACAGAATGGAATCTTATGATATTTCAAATACCAACGGATATGAGTCTGTTGCATCTATGATTGTGTATGAAGATGGCAAGCCAAAGAGAAACAATTATCGAAAGTTTAAAATTAAAACAGTTCAGGGACCTGATGATTATGCCAGTATGGAGGAAGTTCTTACAAGACGATTTCAGCATGGATTAGAGGAACGTCACAAACTTGATATGGAAGATGGAGATTATAATCTGGGTAGTTTTAGTAAGTTTCCTGACATTTTGTTAATGGATGGTGGAAAAGGTCAGGTAAATGTAGCACTTAGGGTTCTTGATCAGTTAAAAATAAATATACCTGTATGTGGTATGGTAAAAGATGATAATCATAGAACAAGAGGACTTTATTTTAACAATGTGGAAATACCAATAGACACACATTCGGAAGCTTTTAAATTAATTACCAGAATACAGGATGAAACCCATAGATTTGCAATAGAATATCATAGAAGTCTTAGAAATAAAAAAGAAGTAAAATCTATCTTAGACGATATACCGGGAGTGGGACCATCAAGAAGAAAGGCATTGATGCTTTATTTTAAATCAATAGAGGCTATACGCGAGGCAGATGTGGAAGAACTTCTTGAAGTTCAATCCATAAATGAAAAAGTAGCTAAGGATATATACAAATTTTTTCACAAATGATAAAATGAATGGATGAGAAAAGGAAGTTTGAAATATAGGAGGAATTTATGGCAAAAGATACAGATATTTTTATTTCACTAACTAAGGTTGTGGAAAATTATGGATTGATTAATCACACACCTGAGATTAATACAGATGATATTAGAATAACAATACCTGAAGTGAACAGACCGGCACTTCAGTTGGCAGGTTTTTTTGAACATTTTGACAAGGAAAGAGTTCAGATTATAGGAAATGTTGAATACGCATTTCTTGACAATATGCAAAGAAAAAACAGACAGTGGGTTTACGAAAAATTAATGAGTAGTGGAATACCATGTTTGATTTTATGTAGAGGAAACAAACCTGATGAGGATATGGTTGCAGCAGGTTCAAAACATGGAGTACCTATTATGTCAACTAAATTCGAAACATCAAGGTTTAATGCAGAACTTTCAAGATGGCTTAATGTAGAACTTGCACCATGTATTACAAGACACGGAGTATTAGTTGATGTATATGGTGAAGGAGTTCTTATTATCGGTGAAAGCGGAATTGGAAAAAGTGAGGCTGCCCTTGAACTTATTAAAAGAGGACATCGTCTTGTAACTGATGATGTTGTAGAAATCAGAAGAGTAAGTGCGGAAACACTGATTGGCACATCACCTGCTATTACAAAGCATTTTATTGAGTTAAGAGGTATTGGAATAATTGACGTAAAGGCATTGTTTGGTGTTGAAAGTATTTTAGATTCTGCTAGTATAGATATGGTTATTCAGTTAGAGGAATGGAGACGTGATAAAGATTATGACCGTATGGGGTTAGAAGACCAGTACATTGAATTTTTAGGAAATAAAGTTATCTGCCACAAGATACCTATAAGACCTGGTAGAAACCTTGCTGTTATAGTTGAAGCGGCAGCTGTAAACCACAGACAGAAACGTATGGGATACAATGCAGCTCAGGAACTTTACAACAGAGTTCAGGAAAACATGATGAAACATGAAGATTAATTTTTAGGAGGAAGATATTGTGAAAAAATATTGTTTTGGAGTAGATGTAGGTGGAACTACTATAAAAATCGGCTTTTTAGACACTGATGGAACTATGCTTGACAAATGGGAGATTAAAACAAATACAGAGAATTTTGGTGAAACCATTTTGTCCGATATTTGTGAAAGTCTGGAAAACAAAATAATAAAAGAAAAAATCAGTCTTGATGATATACAGGGTATTGGAATTGGACTTCCAGGTCCTGTACTTGCTGATGGCACAGTACTTCAGTGTGTCAACTTAGGTTGGGGTACTTTTAATGTAGAAAAGAAATTATCAGAAATGTTTCATGATATAAAAGTAAAGGCAGGAAATGATGCCAATGTAGCCGCTTTAGGAGAAGCATGGAAAGGCGGCGGAAAAGATTACAAAGATATAGTTATGATTACTTTAGGAACCGGTGTAGGCGGTGGTGTTGTTATAAACAACAACATTTTGACAGGATATAACGGGGGAGCCGGAGAAATCGGTCATATGCACATGAATGATACAGAAACAGATATTTGTGGTTGTGGAAGAAAAGGATGTCTTGAACAGTATGCGTCAGCTACAGGTGTGGTACGTCTTGCAAGAAGATATATGGCACACAATCAGGATACAAAGATGACTGAATTTGGCGATAACATTACAGCTAAAGATGTTTTTGACCTTGCAAAGGAAGGAGACAAAGGCGCAAATGTTGTTGTAAGTCAGATGGGAGATTATTTAGGAAAAGCAATGTCAGCCGTAGCAGTTACAACCAATCCACAGGCATTTATTATTGGTGGAGGAGTAAGCAAGGCAGGACAGTTTTTAATTGATGCAATAAAAGATACATACAGAGAAACATGCTTTGCGGCATGTGGTGATGCAGCATTGCATTTGGCACAGTTAGGAAATGATGCGGGAATGTACGGTGCAGCAGCACTTGTAGTCAATGAATAAGAAGAAAGTGAGTGTGTAGATTTGTTTGATATTTTAAAATCAATAGTTGGAGAACAGTATGTTTGTGAAAATGAACCAATGGGAAAACATTGTACATTCAGATGTGGAGGCAATGCAAAGTATTATGTAAAGCCCGGTTCTATTAATGAATTAACGGATGTTATAAAAGCCTGTAAAAAACAGGAATATCCATATATGGTTATTGGAAATGGAAGCAATATCTTAATAAAAGATGAAGGTTATGATGGTGTTATCATTGAGGTAAACAATCGAATAAGTTCTATTGATATAATTGGTGATGAGATTGTGGCAGACGCAGGAGCCAAATTATCATCAGTAGCCATGGCAGCTTATGAAAGCGACCTTGGTGGGTTTGAGTTTGCCCATGGAATTCCCGGCAATGTAGGTGGAGCAATTGTTATGAATGCAGGTGCCTACGGCGGTGAAATGAAAGATGTTGTAAAATGGGTCAAAGTTTTAAATGAATCCGGAGAGATAGAAACTATCAATGCCGGGGATTTAGAATTTGGTTACAGAACAAGTGCCATAATGAAAAGAAATCTGGTAGTTTTACAGATGTGCATAAAGTTATTCTTAAGTAGTGGTGAAGAAATTTCTACAATTATGCAGATGTTTATGCAGAAAAGAAAAGCAAAACAGCCATTGGAATATCCAAGTGCCGGTAGTACATTTAAAAGACCGGAAGGATATTTTGCAGGAAAACTGATTGAAGACGCAGGTCTTAGAGGATATAGAGTGGGTGGAGCAATGGTTTCAGAAAAGCATTGCGGATTTGTAATTAACTATGACAACGCTACAGCCACAGACATAATCAACCTTATGGAAGATGTTAAAAACAAAGTTAAGGAACAGTTTGGCGTTGAATTGGAACCGGAAGTAAAGATTATATAAATTTAGGAGAGCATATGCGTTTTGTTATTGTAACAGGAATGTCAGGAGCAGGAAAAATAACAGCTTTAAAAATATTTGAGGACAATGGTTATTATTGTGTAGACAATCTTCCAATTGATCTTATTGAAAATTTTGCTGATCTGCTTTTTACACAGACCAGTGAAAAAAATAAAGTTGCCATAGGTGTGGACATTCGAAGTGGAGAAAATTTAGAAAAAATAAATAATGTTCTGGAAAATATGAGAAAAAAAGACCGGAACTATGAAATTCTATTTTTGGATTGCAATAATACTACATTAATAAAGCGTTTTAAGGAAACAAGACGTAGCCATCCTATGGGTGATGCCGATAGTGTAGAAAATGAGATAGAAGCAGAAAGAAAAAAACTTCAGTATCTTAGAACAGAGGCAGATTATATTATTGATACAAGCAATCTTTTAGTGAGAGATTTAAGGGCAGAAATAGAAAAGATTTTTGTTATGAATCAGGATTACAGAAATTTGTTCGTAACCATTATGTCTTTTGGATTTAAATATGGTGTGCCGGCAGACTGTGATTTGGTATTTGATGTGAGATTTTTGCCAAATCCGTATTATGTACCGGAACTTAAACATAAAACAGGTGAAGATAAGGATGTAAGGGATTATGTTCTAAAGTCACCGGTGTCAACAGAATTTCTGGAAAAATTGACAGATATGATAAAATTCCTTATTCCAAATTACATAAATGAAGGAAAGAATCAGTTAGTTATAGGAATAGGATGTACAGGTGGCCATCACAGGTCGGTAACAGTTGCAAATACACTATATGAATATTTAAATAATACAGATGCTAATTACGGCATAAGAATTACCCATAGAGATATATTAAGATAGAAAGAAATATTATGAGTTTTTCAATGAAAGTAAAAAAAGAGCTGGCAAAACATGTAAGCAATGCAATGCATTGCAGAATTGCCGAGCTTTCAGCACTTATATCCATGTGTGGAAGTGTTTTAATTGATGAGAACAGCCATTACAAAATAAGAATAAAAACTGAGACAGAACCAACAGCAGAAAAGGTAAAGGTATTGTTGTGGAAGACATTTCATTTTGATGCAGAAATAAAAACCAGAGACAATGCATATTCTAAAGTTGGAAAAACATATACTTTAACAGTTGATGACAATCTTTTAGCCTTGAAGATATTACAGGCAACAAAGTTAATCAATGGAAATGGAGAAATTGAAGAAAATTTTTCCATTACCAACAATGTGGTAATTAAAAAGGACTGTTGCAAAAGAGCTTTCATAAGAGGTGCTTTTATGGCAGCAGGTTCCATTAGTGATCCAAACAAATCCTACCATTTAGAAATAAAATGCAACAGTAATAAAAAGTCGGAACAACTAGTAAATTTGTTGGAAAATTACGATATTGAGGGAAAAATGGTTGCAAGGAAAGGTCATTATGTGGTATATATCAAGGAAGGCGAAGGAATAGTTGACCTTTTAAATGTAATGGAGGCGCATGTTTCTTTAATGGAGATGGAAAATATCCGTATTTTAAAAGGAATGAGCAACTACTATAACAGACAGGTTAACTGTGAAACAGCCAATATTAAAAAGACTGTAACAACATCAGTAAGACAGATAGATGATATTGATTTTATTATAGAAGAAAAAGGATTGAATTATCTGCCTGTAAAGTTGCAGGATATAGCCATAGTGAGAAAGGAACATCCGGATGCTTCTTTGCAGGAGTTAGGGGAGATGCTTGATCCACCCCTTGGAAAATCAGGTGTAAATCACAGGCTTAGAAAGATTTGTCAGATGGCAGAAGAAATAAGGGGATGACCCTAAGGAGGAGAATTAAATAATGACAACAAGAGATGTTACAATTGAGATTAAACAGGGAATAGATGCCAGTCCGGTAGCAAAATGCGTTCAGGTGGCAAGCCAATTTGAAAGTAAAATCTATGTTGAATATGAAACAAAAAGAGTAAATGCAAAGAGTATTATGGGAATGATGGCATTGGGAATTGTTCCCGGACAGACAGTAAAGGTTTCAGCTGAGGGAGAAGATGAAACTCAGGCAATTGATAGCATTGAAAAATATTTAGGAAATAAATAGTAAAAAGTACATTGCAGGCCAATGGTTATGCAATGTATTTTTTTGCAAAAAAAATAAAATTATAGTACAATAATTTTATTATTTAAAGAAGGGCGGATTAAAAAATGAGAAAGGGCAGAGAATTATTTGTACTGTTTTTTTGTATACTGGCAGAATTGGGACTATTTTTTCAGGTATACAGACCGATACATTTTGTCGAAACATTTATTATTGAAAAAGGTATGGTTTCATGGACCATCCCACGAATTATATGTATGATACCAATGATTGCCATAGGAATATTTGCTATGGCTGTTATAAAAGGAAATGCAAATGGTATGTTACATATATCATATGCAGTGATGACACTGTATCTGGTGATTATGCTGGGCATGATGTTTGCTCAACGCGGAGTATTTATCGAAACATTTGAAATAGTTGAGATGAACATTATAGTATATATAGTAGGAGCAGTACTTGGTATTTTGACTTTACTGTTATTTATATTTAGAGAAAAAGGGGCTATACGATTTATTCCCAATATGTCATCATTATTGCTTCTTGTAATCCTGGCACAGTTTATATCCCATTTTTTTGCATTGGCAGATGGAAAGGCATATATGTCAAGATTATCGTTTGTATGCAGTGTATGTGCGACAATGCCATATGTAGCCATATATCTTTTTGAAAAAAGGGTGGTAGAACCTACAATCAGACAATATAGATAAGATTAGTAAAACTTACAATTAAATAATACAAATAAGATTAGTAAAACTTACAATTAAATAATATAAATAAGATGATAAAAACTTTCCTAATAGGTGAAACTATAGGAAAGTTTTTTGTATAACAGGGAATTAATACGTATTATCGAATGCACAAAAATGTACTACTATTTTATCTTTAGTTCTAAAAAATATGTACCACTCTAAAAAAATAACGAAAAATAGTTTTATTAAAATATGTACCAAATATAAAAAAATTACCCTTTTTGAAAATATTTTCATAGTGTAAAACTGTAGTTGCAGATGAGAAAATCATCAGTGAACGGAAAAATAATAGGAGGTATTTATGAAAGGGAAATTAAGAAAAGTTTTTGCTGCAGTTTTGGCAATGGCACTTCTTGTTACAGGATTGTCAGTGGGAAACGTAGAGCAGACAAAAGCATCAACTATTGGAAGTTCAGGAGATTACACAGTTACAGGGGAAGATGTTTCTTCCAGCGTTAGCAAAATTACATTTAACGCATCAAATTATGCAAAATATGCAATTATTCATTACAAGGTTAATGAGGGAGCACAGCAGAACGTACAAATGAGTGGAAGTAATACAAAGTTTGAACAGAGTATTACAGGATTAAAAAAAGGTGACAAAATCACTTGCTCATTTACATATAACAAAGGTGGTTTACAGTACGATTCAAGCCAGATGACATATATTGCAGGAAGTGCATCAGGTTCTAATACTGATTCAAATATTCAGGCACCATTTGGTCTTGTAGTAAACAGTCCAAGAAATAATGCTATCAGCGTTGTATGGGGACGTGGAAATATTGATTCATACAATATTTATGTAGACAACAATAGAATTGCAAGCTCAGTTCATTGTGGATATTATGAATTTGACAATATTGCAGCAGGTACTCATACAGTATCAGTTACAACAGTTTCAGGTTCAAGGGAATCAGTAAAGACTTCATTACCAGTAACTGTTGGTGGACAGTCACAAGTTACAACAAAGCCAACAACAACAACAGTGGCACCAACAACAACTGCTGAAAAAGGTGTTGTATATATTTACCAAGATATTAACTATGGTGGAAGAGTTACTGCATTAAACGAAGGCAGATATAATCTTGCAGCATTACAGGCAAAAGGATTTAAGAATGATGACTTGTCATCACTTAAAGTACAAAATGGATATGAAGCTATCCTTTATGATGATGACAATTTCCAGGGTGAATCAAGAAGAATCACAGCTGATACAGCATGGATTGGTTCAGACTTTAACGACAGAACATCATCAATTATAGTACAGAAAAAAGCAGTTGAAACACCGGCACCAACTACAACAGTAGCACCAGCAACAACGAAAGCACCTGCAACAACAAAGCCAGCAACTACAACACCAAGTACTGGCATAGGTACAGATGTACCACAGCTTGATTCAAGTATTCCTGTAAGAAGTGATAAGATGTTCTTACAGCTTAACAACAAAACAAATGGAAAGTACAAAGATAGTGAAATTTATTGGATTGTACTTGGAAGAAATAAAAATCATGAAATTTGTTATTTAGACGCACAGGGAAACCTTGTTAAAGCAAGCGAATCACTTAATACAGTTACAAAGAATGGTAGAAAATGTGCAAATATTGCCCATTCTATGGCAGAAGCAAAATATGTATATTTGCCGGATATTGAATCAGGAAGAATGTATTTAAGTTACGGTGAACCTGTTTACGTAACATTCATTAATGGTGCTGATGGAAAAGTAGGTTATGCAGGACCTGACTTAAACAATGCATCAGATCCTAATAGTGATGTGTTATTCGAGTTTGCAGAATTTACAGTAACAAATAAAGAATATTGGGGCAATACAACAAGAGTTGACTTCTTTAGTTTTCCAGTTGTAACAAGATTAGTAGGACAGGGTGGATTTGATAACCGTCCGGGAGATTACCCAACATATGATAAGACAGTTGGTGATATAGGAACAAGAGATCAGATTTTCAACGCATGGAAGAACAGTGCACCTGCAGCATGGAAGAGTCTTTACGACGGAAAGAGAATTATGGCTCCATGTAAGACAACTTTCAATGAAGGAAGAGAAAACGGACATTACTTTGACAACTATATTAATGAATTTTGGAATAAATACTCAAATGAAACATTAGTATTCAGGTGTGACGCAGGAACATTCAGAGGTAGAGTAAATGGTGACCATATGACATTTACAAAAGATGGAGTTGGTGGAACATACACAATTTACAAACCAACAACTCAGGATGTATTGGAAGGAAAGGGCAACTTTAACAGAGGTAACTCAACAGAGTTGGTAATTGAAGCACAGCTTTGTGCAGCATTCAACAGAGGTGTTGCAACAGACCCTGCAAATTACCAGAATCCAAGTGCATACTACAAGAATGGAACATACAATTATTACAGCAGGTTCTTACATGAACATTCTGTAAATAATTTCTCATATGGTTTCTGTTATGATGATGTAAACGATCAGAGTACACTTCTTCATTACACAAACCCAACAGCGTTGATACTTGACCTGAAATGGTAATTAAATAGAGAGTTTCAACCTTTCGAAGTTTTTCTCATATATTTAAAAGGGCACCAACTTAATGGCCGTTCATTAAGGTGGTGCTTTCTTTTTTTGTTCTTGTAAAGCTTGATTAGAAATTAATGATGCAGCAGTTTAGGAGAAAATTTTAAACTGCTGCATTTTATATGATTAATTATAGATTGAAATGGACTATAATTTTTACAAAGTTGTCTATTTGGAAACAATGTTAAATTGATTATAAATTTGTACTATGATAAAATATATTATTGCAGAAAAACAGGTCGATTAATATAGATAGTAAGGAAGATAAAATGGCATTTACACATTTACATGTCCATACAGAATATAGTCTGTTGGACGGTTCGAGTAAAATTAAAGAAATAACTAAAAGAGCTAAAGAACTTGGTATGGATAGCCTGGCCATTACTGACCATGGAGTTATGTACGGGGTTATTGACTTTTACAGGGCAGCTTTAGCAAATGGTATAAAACCGATTATTGGATGTGAGGTGTATGTGGCACCACATTCAAGATTTGATAAAGAAAACAATCCGGGTGATGACAGATATTATCACCTTATTTTGCTGGCAGAAAATAACACAGGATACCAGAATTTGTGCCGTATAGTATCAAAAGGGTTTGTGGAGGGATTTTATTACAAGCCAAGAGTGGATTATGAAGTTCTTGAAAAGTTTTCGGAAGGTATTATATGTCTTAGTGCATGTCTTGCAGGAGAGGTGCAGAGGTATTTGACAAAAGGCGAATACGAAAAGGCAAAAGAGGCAGCACTACGTCATGTAAATATTTTTGGAAAAAACAATTACTTTTTGGAGTTGCAAGATCATGGCATTCCTGAACAAAAAACAGTCAATCAGTCTTTGCTTAGATTAAGCAAAGAACTTGGAATTGAACTTGTATGTACAAATGATGTCCATTACACATATGCAGATGATGTGGAAGCTCACGATATTTTGCTGTGTATACAGACAGGCAAGAAAAAATCTGATGAAGACAGAATGCGTTACGAAGGTGGACAGTTTTATTTAAAATCAGAAGAAGAGATGGCATCTCTTTTTAAATACGCATCACAGGCTTTGGAAAATACCCACAAGATTGCAGAAAGATGTAATGTTACATTTGAATTTGGAGTAACAAAACTTCCAAATTATGAAGTTCCTGAAGGCTATACTGCTTGGACCTATTTAAAAGAGTTATGTGAAGATGGTTTACATAAAAGATATCCTGCTTTTAGTGGACAGGTTGATGAACACTGCAAGTTGTCAAAGGAGCAGTTGCAGGAACGTTTGGATTATGAATTAAATACAATAAAAAGTATGGGGTATGTAGAATACTTTTTAATTGTATGGGATTTTATACATTATGCAAAGTCTAATGGCATAGCAGTAGGCCCGGGACGTGGTTCGGCGGCAGGTAGTATTGTTTCTTATTGTTTGGAAATTACAGATATTGAACCAATGAGATATAATTTGCTCTTTGAACGATTCCTTAATCCTGAGCGTGTATCCATGCCCGATATTGACGTAGATTTTTGTATCGAAAGACGACAGGAAGTTATAGACTATGTTGGAAGAAAATATGGAAAAGATCATGTGGCACAGATTGTTACTTTTGGTACTTTAAAGGCAAAAGGTGTTATCAGGGATGTGGCAAGAGTTCTTGATATGCCATATGCTCAGGCAGACACAATTGCAAAAATGATTCCAAATGATTTGCACATGACTTTAGAACTTGCTTTAAAGCAAAATAAAGAGTTAAAGAATCTTTATGACACTGACCCTGAAGTTAAGTATTTAATAGATATGTCAATGAGACTGGAAGGACTTCCAAGACATGCATCAATGCATGCGGCAGGTGTTGTTATTTGTGGAAAGCCAGTTGATGAGTATGTGCCATTGTCAAGAGCAGCTGACGGTTCCATTACCACCCAGTATATTATGACTACCCTTGAGGAATTGGGACTTTTGAAAATGGACTTTTTAGGTCTTAGAAACCTGACAGTTATTCAGAATACCCAGAGAAATATTAAGAAAAACAGAGGCATTGATTTAGACCTTAACAAAATAGATTATGCTGACAAAAAAGTGTTGGACTACATTGGAACAGGAAATACAGAAGGTATATTCCAGCTGGAAAGTGGTGGAATGAAAAACTTCATGAAAGAACTGAAACCACAAAGTCTTGAAGACATTATTGCCGGTATTTCTCTCTATCGTCCGGGTCCAATGGATTTTATACCAAAGTACATTGAAGGAAAAAACAACCGTGATGCTGTAACATACGACTGCCCACAGCTTGAGCCTATACTTGAGCCTACATATGGCTGTATTGTATATCAGGAACAGGTAATGCAGATTGTAAGGGATTTGGCAGGCTACACTCTTGGACGAAGTGACTTGCTAAGACGTGCCATGTCAAAGAAAAAAGCTGACGTTATGGCAAAAGAACGTAAGAAGTTTGTATATGGTGATGAAAGCGAAGGTGTAAAAGGTTGTATCAACAATGGCATCAGTGAAGAAATCGCCAACAAAATATATGATGAAATGACTGATTTTGCAAAGTACGCATTTAACAAGTCTCACGCAGCAGCTTATGCGGTAGTTGCCTATCAGACAGCATACTTAAAATATTATTATGCACCTGAGTTTATGGCGGCCATGCTTACATCTGTTATGGACAGTTCGGCAAAAATTGCAGAGTATGTTTATTCATGCCGCTCAATGGGAATAGAAATATTGCCACCTGACATTAATCAGGGAGAAAGTGGATTTTCAGCAGGAGACAATTCCATTAGATATGGTCTGACTGCAATAAAAAATGTTGGAAAAAACATTATAGATGAAATTGTAAATGAAAGAAACAAACACGGTCTTTACAAAGACTTGGAAGATTTTATTACAAGAACTTCCGGACTTGGGGTAAACAAGCGTGCCATAGAAAACTTTATAAAGGCAGGAGCCTTTGATTCTCTTGGTGCCACAAGAAAGCAGATGATGATGGTTTATATTCAGATAATGGATGGAGTAAATCAGGAGAAAAAAGACACAATGGCAGGACAGACTTCATTTTTTGATTTGTTGGATGAACAGGACAAGGAAACATACAAAGTCCAGATGCCAAATGTAGGTGAGTATGACATTGATCAGAAGCTTGAATTTGAAAAAGAAGTGATCGGTATTTATGCCAGTGGTCATCCACTGCAGGATCAGGAAGAAAAGTGGAAACGTGTTATTACAAATATGACCCTTGATTTTTCAGCACCGGAAGAAGGAGAAGAATCAAAGGTTCAGGATAAAAGCCGTGTAACTGTAGGTGGTATTATCAGCACAGTTACAAAGAAGTTTACAAAAACAGGTGCACAGATGGCATTTATCACACTGGAAGATTTGGTTGGAACTGTAGAGATTATAGTGTTCCCAAGGCAGTTTGAAAGTAACAGACAGTTTTTAGTTGAAGGTAAAAAAATATTTGTTGACGGAGAGGCAAATATTGAAGAAAATGCTGCCGGAAAAGTTATTGCAAACAAAATCCGTGAATTTAGTGACGTACCATCAGAGCTTTGGATTGCATTTAAGGATAAAGAAGATTATGTAAATCATGCTCAGGAACTTACAGAAATCATTCTTGCAAACAGAGGAAATGACAAAGTTTTAATTGCCCTTGCAAAAGAGCGTCAGAGAAAGATGATGCCGGCACAGTATTCCGTTAATATTACAAACGGGCTGGTTGATTTATTAAAAGAAAAATACGGTGATGATTTTGTAAAGATAAGACAGTAATTAACAAATTTTAATAATTAAAAGGTGTTTTGTTAATAAAAATATAGGATGGAGATGATTATGATTATTACATCAGCATCAAATGAACAGATTAAACAGATAATCCAGTTAAAAGAAAAAGCTAAGGTAAGAAGGCAAAAAAATCAGTTTGTTGTGGAAGGCATAAAGATGTTTTTGGAAGTGCCTAAGGACAAAATGGTTAGCGCTTATGTATCTGAAAGTTTTCTTGAAACAAACAAAGAAAAATTGCAGGGTTACAAATACAATGTAGTAAAAGACAGCGTGTTTAAGAAGATTTCTGACACAGTTACACCTCAGGGAGTGCTGGCAGTAGTTGAAAAGAACATATACACTTTGGAATGGATTATTGAAAACAGAAATAAAGAAAAAAGTTGCATTGTAGTGTTGGACAGATTGCAGGATCCCGGAAACCTTGGAACTATTGTAAGAACCGGTGAAGGAGCAGGAATTTCAGGTGTTATTATGAGTAGCGACTGTGCAGATATTTACAATCCAAAAGTCATCCGCTCAACTATGGGGTCCATTTTCAGAGTGCCCTTTGCCATTGTAGATGATTTGCCACAGGCTGTTGAAAAATTGAAAAACAGTGGAATTACAACATATGCAGCCCATCTAAAGGGAGAAATATACAGTAAAAATGCGTTTGAAAAAGATGTGGCATTCCTTATAGGAAATGAAGCAAGAGGACTTAGTGATGAAGTATCAAAGAAAGCAGACAAACTTATAAAAATTCCTATGGCAGGAAAAGTAGAATCCCTAAACGCAGCAATCGCAACATCCATTTTGATGTACACTCACTTTACTAATTAAGCATATTGTAAGATAGCATATTTAGGTAAATACCAAAAATGATTGACAGATTATTGTACCAAATTGAATAAACATAATATAAACGCCAATTATGCACAACTATACTTTTGTATAAAATTTGTGGCAATATACAACATTGAACGAAAGTGCTTCTAACGCGGTCGGTTCATTAAGGCGGCAAAGCCGGCTTGATAGAACCGCTACCAGCGTTTGGCAGCGGGAGCGTGTTTTCGTTCATTTGTATATTGCCACAAATGAATACAATCTGTAAAAGTGCATAATTGGCGTTTATATTTGTCCTAAGTTTTGGATAGCATTGGATGGAACTATTTTCTGGAAATGTTCCATGTAGAAAAGTTCCTTTGCATAGGTTGGTGTTTCTCGAACACCATTTTCTGTAAGAATGCTACAGATTTTTGCCAAAGTCTTTTCTTCTGAAGCTTCCACACAAAGTGATAAATAGTATCTGTTGTCAAAAGGTGACTTGTATACAGAACTGTCTCCTTTATAAACAGATGCAAACATATTTGCTACAGAAATAATATCCTTTAAACTGTCAAATGAATATATGCTGTATAAAAGTGAATCATCATCGCTTTTACTATTTGTGTCGGACTCATTATTTTCTGAGTTGTTCTCAGAATTAAGAGTGTCACCTAACTGTTCAATTTCATCAAAATCTATTTCCAAATCATCTAAATGAGAAAGAAAACTATCTTTAAATTTATCTTTAATATCCTTTGAGAAAAATTTAGATAAATGAGCTTCTGTCTCTTCAGGGTCATCTACTTTTGTAATAACAAGAATGATACTTTCAGGAGAAACAGGGATGGCCTCAACCATCAATGGAATATCATTGACCTCAAATCCAAAATCATCGTTTGCCTGTCTCATCATATCCTGAAAAAGTTCTCGCGTTTTACCGGAACCATAAGCCAGTTCACTGATTTTGATGTTACGGTCGGCAAGATCCTCCTTGGTTAGTGTACAGCGAATCTGATTTTCATTTATTTTTTCAATTTTCATAAAAATCACCTCACATTAATTTACTTCTATTAGTATATCCAATAAAACCAGAAGTGTAAAGAAAATCAACTAGTAATATATTACAATATATTATATACAACAAAAAAGTGTACAAAATATGACAAAAAATTAAAAAATGTTATTTCATATTAAAACCATACAAAAAATAAGTTGCAATATAAAAACAATATGTTATAATCAAAACAGACTACATACATACAGGGGATATATATCACGAGGATGTTTGATTATAGCATAATTTGACTTCCTAAATAAAAAAAGTTTCCCTATGAGCGTTACTGTTAAAAAGTAATGTGTGCCGGAGTTCATATACGGACTCCGGCTTTTTGTGTAAGAAAACCATATGAAGAAAAAGTCAGATTTTCAAAGAAACTTAGATTTAAATAGAATATGAATTTTTTGTAAAAGTTAGCATAGTTTAAAAAACATGGTCCAATTAATAAATACTTTGTGGTATTATAAATTATAGTGTTGACACAAGGAGGATTTATCAGTGAAAAAAAGCACAAAAGCAGTTATCATGTTACTTACTGTTGTCACAATGGTTACAGTATTAAGTGGATGTGATATGTTTAAAAAGACAAATGACGGACAGGTGGACCTTAAATGGTACATGGGATTAACATATGAAGATAGCAATCAAAATGATATAGAATATAAGACAAAAGTTGGAAGTCAGGTTATGGCTGTTGCACTGGAAAATGATTATGCAAAAGAATATGCCATTTTAAAAGATGTAGATGCTTATATCAATTTGGATGTAGTGAAGGAAAATATAGATAAAAGATTTTATTGGGATAAGAAAGATAAGAGAATTTTGTTTACCAATGCCACAACAAACTATTATATAGACAAAAAAGATACAGTACTTCATGGTGGTGACGCAGATGAAGATTTGGGTTATGTGGCATTTATTACTGAAAATAAAAAGTGCTATGTTAATACAAAGTTTGTTCAGAAGTTTGCAGACTGCAAAATAAATATTACAAAGAAATCAGGCAAGGCACCTGGAATTGTTAGCCTTGATTATACATCAACAACTAAAAAAACATTTACAATAGATAGTGATACACAGATGCGTACAAAAGGTGATTATCAGAATCTGATTGTAACAGACATAAAAGAAGGAACAAAAGTTACAGCTATTGAACAGGGCAAAAATTGGAGTAAAGTTAAAACAGAATCAGGTTATATCGGATATGTTCCAACAAAAGAACTGACCAATGAAGAAAACAAAAAAATAACTTACAAAAATGACGATGATGAATATACACATATTACAATGGACAAGTTGGTAAGTCTGGCATGGACTCCTGTATATAATCAGACGGCAAATAACAATTTAGAAGGACTTATTGCAAATACAAAAGGTGTCAATGTGGTATCACCTACATGGTTTAGTATTGCAGACCGAAATGGAAATTTATCAACTTTGGCAGATTTGTCATATGTAGAAAAAGCACACAAAGCAGGAATGCAGGTGTGGGCACTTTACAATGATTTTTCAAGTGCAAAGATAACAAAAAAAGTTTTGGCAAATACAGAATTGAGAACAAAATTGGTAAACAACATTATTTATTATGCAAAAAGTTATGAACTTGATGGAATAAATATCGATTTTGAGCATATTAATACAAAGATGATAGACAGTTATTTACAGTTTTTAAGAGAGTTGTCGGTACAGTGTAGAAAAGAACGGTTGGTTTTGTCAATTGATAATTATTCCCCATCACAGTGGAGTGGTTACTATGATAGAGAACAGCAGTTAAAACTTGCAGATTATCTTATTATTATGAATTATGATGAACATACATCAGCAAGCACTGAGGCAGGTTCTGTATCTTCATTGTCGTATGCTGAAAAGTCCATACAGGATACAATTAAACAGGCAAAAGATGCATCAAGAATTATAAATGGTGTTCCTTTCTACACAAGAATATGGAAAGAAACACCTCAGGCTGCTGGTGATGGAACAGGTACATTAATAGAGGATTCAGCAAATGGAAATTATTATTTATCATGTGAATCAGCAGGAATGAGTACCGCTGAAAAAACTTACAAAGATGCCGGAGTCAAACCAACATATGACAAGACCACAGGTCAGAATTTTGTCACATACAGTAAGGGCAAATCAACGTATTCAATATGGCTTGAGGATGCAACATCCATGAAGGCAAGAATGGAATTGATGAAAAAATACAAACTGGCAGGTTCAGCATACTGGGCTTTAGGTCAGGAAAATGACAGCATTTGGGATACAATTGGATCATATTTTGAATAGGAACAAGGCAATATGAGAGAAAAAGAAAAATATATGAAAATGGCAATTGTGCAGGCAAAAAAAGCAGAACGGCTTGATGAAGTTCCTATTGGATGTGTTATTGTGCATGACGGAATGGTTGTGGGAAGGGGATACAACAGAAGAAACATTGACCGAAACACTTTAAGTCACGCAGAATTAAATGCTATAAAAAAAGCAAGCAGAAAACTTGGTGATTGGCGTTTGGATGACTGTGAAATGTATGTAACCACAGAACCATGTCAAATGTGTGCAGGAGCCATAGTTCAGGCGAGAATTAAAAAGGTATATATTGGCTGCATGAATCCAAAGGCAGGGTGTGCCGGTTCTATTTTAAATCTTTTACAGGTTGACAAATTTAACCATCAGGTTGAAATAGAAAGTGGTATTTTAAAAGATGAGTGTAGCAGTTTGCTAACAAGTTTTTTTAGAAAATTAAGAAATCATAGTTGACAAAGAAAAAACAGTAAGGTATGCTAAAACTCGTTGGTTAAAACTAAATATGATATAACACTTCCGCGCAGCCGGGGAGATAGCGGCGTCCTGTACCTGCAATCCGCTATAGCAGGGGTGATGATTTGCCTCGGGTATATTTTGTAGGGCTGCCCTTTATAAGTGGTGTTGACGTTTGGGTCTTATGCAACAGAATCCTGTGAACCGTGTCAGGTCAGGAATGAAGCAGCACTAAGCAGATCATTTTGTGTGACATAAGGAAGCCTAAGCCGAGCTAACTGTAAAGGTAACGCTTATGGAGTATTCACAAAGCAAATCGCGCGGATTAAAAATAAAAGAAGCTGAAACTTTTGATTTAGAAGTTTCAGCTTCTTTATTTTAAAAAAAATACATTTTCATAAAATAGTTTAAAAATATTACAGAATAATATATAGTATAAATAGTATACAAAAGAAAAAATATGGAGGATAAAAATGAAGAAAAAAGTTTTAAGTGTGGTAATAGCATTGACCATGGTTATGTCAATGTTTTCAGGCGTTAATTTATGGAATTTTTCCGTAAAGGCAGCATCAGGATATGATGTGGGAACATCTGTATATTTTGGTGCCTATTACCAAAATTTTATTACAGATGAAGATATTATTTACACATTAGATGATACCGATTTTGAAAAAGACGGTACTGTTGTGTATAAAGGAGTGAAATATGCCAGAGCAAAAGCTTATGGTAGATTTCATTATGCCAAGGCAAATGATTCAATAGAATGGCTTGTTTTAGGTGAAAGTGGTGGATATTACACACTTCTTTCAAAGAAAGTGCTCTTTATGAGTGATTATCAGGGATTTTGGTCAGAATCACCATTAAGAGACAAGCTAAACGGTGATTTTTACAATACAGCATTTACAAAGAATGAACAAAAAGATATGAAAACAATTGTAAATGTTACAAAATACCATCCATACAATGATGCTTATATAGACAAAAAACCAGCACAGTATATTGAAACTCATGACAAAGTATCTTTGCTTGACAGTGAGGAAGTTCAAAGTTTGGATTATGGTTTCGACAATACTGACGGCGAAACAAATACAAGAATAGCCTATACAACAAAATATGCAGGATATGATGAACCGGCAGTAAAATGGTGGCTTAGAGGTCCTGGTGGCTGGAATCATGGAAACATGGTTCAAAGTTATGTTTCATATACAGGAGCAATATATTCTAAATATTTCACTTATTCATATGGTGTAAGACCGGTTATTAAAGTAAAAGCAAATTCCTCACTTTTGTCCAAACAGCCATTTGATAGAGATAAGGTAAAGGATTCCACAAATAAAAGTAACAGTATTTCTTTAAATGTAACCGGAACATATAAAGATGGTCAGACAAAGAAAGTATTAAAAGATACAGAAAAGTATTCTGATGGATATTTTACAAAATCAAGTTCAAAAATTCAGGGAGGTCTTGCAAAATTATCAATGCTTGCAGCATCTTCTGTGTATGACAAAAATTATTCAACAAAGCTTATAAAAGCATGTAAGTTTAACAAATACAAATATGTAAAAAAGACTCCAAAGAAAAACAATAATGACACCATCTCATATGAAGTTGGTATTAGGAATGTAGATGGCACAAATATTGTGGCTGTCTGGGTAAAAGGTACCGGCGGTGACTATGAGTGGGTCAGCAACTGGAATCTTGGCAAAGGAAACACACATACAGGATTTTCTATTGCAGAAGAAAAAATGTATAAAGAAATAAAAAGTTACCTGTCCAAAAATAAAGTAAGCCTGAGTAAAAATTCTAAAACAAAAGTTTGGATTACAGGTCACAGCAGAGGCGCAGCAGTAGCCAATTTATTTGCAAAACATATGAATAGCGTAGTTGGAAAAAATAACGTGTATGCATATACATTTGCAACGCCAAGAGTATCCATTTCTGCAAAGAAAAAAGGATATGAAAATATTTTTAATTACTTAAATCCTGGAGATTTTGTAACAGAAGTTGCACCAAAGAAATGGGGATACAAAAGATATGGTGTAGATATAACTTTGACAGCATCAAAAAAGAAGGCAATGGAAAGTAAGTTTAAGAAACTGAGCAAAGTAAAATATAATGGTTTTGGAGTAAAGGGTAAAAACTCATTAGTAAAAGCTTTTCTGAAATATGCAGGCAACAAAAAATCCGGCTACTACAAGAAAAAGCCAAATAAAACACCGGAGTTTTTCTGCAAGTATGGTTTAGGTTATGTTTTAGGAGGACAGTTGAAAGCAGGACTTAAAAACTGTATTTCTGCATGTAAGTCAAACAATGATGCCAAAACAGTTATGCTTAAAATGGTAGTAGACGGCAAGGTAAATAACAAATTTGGATTTGCCCATACCCAGCTGGGATATATTGCATGGCTTAATGTAATGTACTAATTAAAAAATATATATAGTTTATAATAAAGAAAAGTTTTCCAACATCTTGTATGGAAAACTTTTTTGGTTTATAATGTTATCCAAAGGTGTAAATGGGTGTACTATGCCCAAAAATAATACAGTAAAGGAGAAATCATGTCTTACACAGCATTGTACAGAAAGTTCAGACCAAGTACTTTTGATGAAGTAAAAGGTCAGGACCATATTGTACAGACATTAACAAATCAGATTAACGCAAACAGAATAGGACATGCATATCTTTTCTGTGGCACCAGAGGTACCGGAAAGACAAGTGTGGCAAAAATATTTGCAAAGGCTGTCAACTGTGAACATCCTGTAAATGGAAGTCCATGCAACCAATGTGACGTGTGCCGTGCCATCAATCAGGGCAGTTCAATGAACGTTATAGAAATTGATGCGGCTTCAAACAACGGTGTTGACAATATCCGACAGATTAGAGATGAAATACAGTATACACCATCAAGTGGAAAGTACACTGTGTACATTATCGATGAAGTTCATATGCTTTCAATAGGGGCTTTCAATGCATTATTAAAAACATTGGAAGAACCACCATCATATGTACTTTTTATCCTGGCAACAACAGAGCCTCACAAAATTCCGATTACTATTTTATCAAGATGTCAGAGATATGATTTTAAGAGAATATCCATAGATACTATTGTGGCAAGACTGATGGAACTGATGGAAAAGGAAAATATTGAGGTTGAAGAAAAAGCCATCAGATATGTGGCAAAGGCTGCAGATGGTTCAATGCGTGATGCTTTAAGTCTTCTGGACCAGTGTATAGCTTTTTATCTGGGACAAAAGCTTACTTATGAAAATGTTTTGGAAGTATTAGGTGCTGTTGACAATGAAATTTTTAGTGACCTTACAAGACATATTATTGAAGGTGATGTGATTTCCTGCATTCACGTATTGGATGAAATTGTTATGCAGGGTAGAGAACTAGGTCAGTTTGTAAATGATTTCATCTGGTATTTACGAAATCTTATGCTTATAAAAACATCAGATCAGGCTGCGGAAATTATCGATGCATCAGCTGAGAGAATACAGGCATTAAAAGAAGAGGCACAGATGGTAGATACCGATGTGATAATGCGATATATAAGGATATTCTCAGAGTTATCCAACCAGATAAAATACTCATCACAAAAAAGAGTGTTGATTGAGATTGCATTAATAAAACTTACAAAGCCTGCCATGGAGCAGGATATCGGTTCGCTGAATAATCGTATTTCCATTATGGAAAAAAAGATTGAAAGTGGAGATATTGCAACAACAGCAAAAACTGTTGTAGTAGAAAAGTCGGAAGAACCAAGGCCTAAAAAAGTATTTGCAAAACCGGTTCCTGCTGATATACAGGAAGTTGTAAACAACTGGGGAAAAATTAGGAGACATATTTCAAACCCTTACAAAATATATCTACAGGATGCAAGATTTAGTGTAAAGGGTGATGATACACTTTTGATAGTATTCAACGCAGGTTCTGTTGGATATGAAGGCTGCAACAAGCCGGAAGTTATTGAAATGCTTACCAACATTATCAGTGAAGAAATACAAAAACAGGTAAAAATTGAAATGACCATACTGGACAATAACCAAAAATTTGGTGATTATTTTATGGAAGTGGTTTCAAAAATAAATATGGAAGTTGAAGAGGAGGATTTTTAAATGGCAAGAAGAGGAGGATTTCCAGGAGGCATGCCGGGAGGAATGCCTGGAAATATGAACAATATAATGAAGCAGGCTCAGAAAATGCAAAAACAGATGGAAGAGGCACAGACTGAGTTAGAAGAATCAACATATACAGCAACTGCAGGAGGTGGCGCTGTTGAGGTTACAATTTCAGGAAAAAAAGAAATTACAGCAATTAAGTTTGATCCGGAAGTAGTAGACCCTGATGATATTGAAATGCTTGAAGATTTAACAATGGCAGCAGTCAATGAAGCAATCAGAAAGATGGAAGATTTACAGTCAGAAAAGATGTCTAAAATTACCGGTGGATTAGGTGGTTTATTTTAATGGATTACTATAGTGGTTATATAACAAAACTAATAGAAGAGTTGTCAGGGCTTCCGGGCATCGGCGCAAAGACGGCAGGAAGATTGGCTTTTCATATATTAGACATGCCTGAAGAACAGGTGGAAGATTTGGCAAATGCAATGGTAAATGCAAAACGCAACGTAAAGTACTGCAAAGTTTGTTGTACATTGACAGATCAGGAAGTATGTCCTATTTGCAGTAGCAAAGAAAGAGATCATAAAACCATTATGGTTGTTGAAAGCACAAAGGATATGGCAGCTTATGAAAAAGTAGGTGAGTACAAAGGAGTGTATCACGTATTGCATGGTGCCATCAATCCAATGGCAGGCATAGGTCAAAATGATATCAAGTTAAAAGAACTTTTCAGTAGACTTAAAGATGATGTGGATGAAGTTATTATTGCAACCAATTCCAGTGTGGAAGGCGAAGCTACGGCAATGTACATTAGTAAGGTGGTAAAGCCTTTAGGAATAAAAGTTACGCGAATAGCCAGTGGAGTGCCTGTAGGTGGTGATTTGGAATGTATTGACAATGTCACTTTGTTAAGAGCACTTCAGGGAAGGGTAACTGTATAATAACTTCAATAAAAAAAGAGGTATATAAATGGATAAAAATGAACAGATGTTAAAAATGGATGAGTTAAGAGACGCAATGCGTAACAGAGAATTTGACAAGGCTGTAGACATTGCAGACTCACTTGATTTAAAGAAAATAAAAGATAACAACTTTTTAAGTATTGTTGCAGATGCATATGAAGTTACTCACAATTATGAGGATGCAAAAGATGTGTTGATGACAGCTTATGAAAACACAAATGCCGGCAGACTTATTGCATACAAGTTATGCCTTGTGTCAATTAAAACAAAGGATTTTGGTGACGCCAGAAAGTATTATGATGATTTTGTTGAAATGGCTCCAAGAGACACAGCAAGATATGTGCTTAAATATAGAATGGCAAAAGCACAGCATAAGCCTATTGAAGAGTTGATTGACATATTGGAAGAATATATCAATATTGACATGGAAGAAAAATGGGCATATGAACTTGCAAAACTGTATAGTAAGGCAGGAGAAAAAGAAAAGTGCATCGATATATGTGACGAAATTTCTTTATGGTTTGCTGAAGGCAAGTATGTAAACAAAGCTATTGCCTTAAAGAAAAAATATAGCAAATTAACAGATGTTCAACAGGAAAAATACGAAGAGAACAAAAAAGAAGAAGAAACAAAAAAACAGGTTGAAGAAGCAGAGGCTAAAAATGCTGAGGAAGTAATTGAGATTACAGATGCAGAACATTTGAAGAATATAAACAAGGAAAAACCTGTTAATAATAATGATTCAGAAGATGAAATTCAGCAAAAGTCATTTAAAAGAAAAAAGAAAAGACCATTTTCAATTAATCCTGAAATGATTGAAAAGGCAAATGAAGATATTGGACAGTTAAGAAAGCCTGAAATGGAAATCATAGAAATAAAAGATGATGAAGAAGTAATTAATGATTTGTCTAAAAACAATACATTTGCAGGATATGAACAAACAGAAGACGCTGACATGGAAGAAATATTGTTGAATGATGATATTTTAGAAAACAAAGAAGCAGATACAAAAGAAGATGATAAAACACCAGCTAAAGAACAGTTGGACTTAGAAAAAGGCACAGATTCAGAAAAAGAAGATAACGGTCAGGCTCATGACGACAAACTTCAGGATGTTTCAGGTGAATTCTTCAACGATTCAGAAGATGAAAACAAAGACGAATACAAGACAGAGAAATTAACAAATATAAAGGATGTTGGTGATATTTTAAGACAGCTTCAGGAAAGAGGTATATTAAAGGCTGAAACAGTACAGCAGGCTGTTGATATTATCGGTGATGCTGAAGAAACAGGTAAAACATCAAAAAGTAGTGATAAAGATTCTGATATGTCTGAAAATGTGACATCTGAAGAAGTTAAGATAAATGAAGAAGATGAAGCAAAGACAACTAAGAAAAATGAAACAACTTTAGATGAGAATATAGTAGATGAAGTGATTTTGGAAAAAGATGCAGATAACGCGGCTGACTTAGAATCAGACAATTTAGAGGGGGTTGATTCACAGATAGCTGAGTTTGATGACAGTGATATTATATTAGAAGAAGATTTGGAAAAAGAAAAAACTGATGCACAGTCAGTACAAACGGAGGGAACATCACAGAATCTGGAAAATACACGTATTTTTAATACAAATGCGGATGATATTGGAAATACACGAATTTTCAATAAACAGGATGTTTTAAATGCAGATGTTCCAAAGGTATCAAAGGCAGTAAGACCTGACACAGTTGTGCCATCTGAAGAAGTTAATACTATAGAGGATGAACATGTTCCGGCATTGGACTTGGAATTTGAAAAACCAAAGAGAGATGTAAGCAATGATATTGGACAGAATAATATTTATAAAAATATTGCAGAAAATTCTGATTTGGGATATAAAACAGACAAACTTCCAACAAGAGATGAGTTGCAGGCAGCAATCAAAAAAGCAGAGAAAGTTGTGGCAAACAATGAAAATCAGGAACAGCCTGAAGTTCATATAAAGGTTGAACCTACATCAAAGGTTGAAGTTTTATCAGGTGCAGGAATAGTTGAAGAAGGCGAAATTGCACTTGCAAAAGAAGAAAAAACAAAAACTTCTCAGATAAAACAGGAATCTCCAAAGGTAGACATAGTAGAGAATAATGAATCAAAACCGGAGGCATCTGTAGAAGAAACAGTTGCTGATGTTCCTGCAGAGAGTGTAACAGAAGAAAAGAAAGAAACAGAAACAAATAATGAAGTTTTAGAAGAAAACAAAGAAGACAAGCAACAAAAGGATGAATCAGGTAAGACAGAGAATAAAGAAGTCTTAAACAAAACTAATGAAGTGACAAGTGAAGATATTTTGTCAGAAGCAGAACTTACAGAGTTTAAGAATTATTTAAATGTTGAAGGCTTAGAGACAAACATAAGAGAAGTGTTGCAGAATCTTATAGTAAACTACACACCAAATGGCAAGTCTGATGAAGGAAATGTTATTATCATGGGTAACGAAAAGACGGGAAAGACAACTCTTGCCGTTGAAATGATAAAATTGGTAAACAGAAAACGAGGACGTAGAAACAGAAAACTTGCAAAAGTTGATGCCAATGTTCTTAACAAAAAAGGATTCAGATATGCACTTACAAAACTTGTAGGATGTGATTTGATTGTGGAAAATGCAGAACAGTTAGGAAAGATGACAGTAAGTGATCTTATTGATGGTTGTGGAATGTTTACAGATGACATGCTTATTGTTTTAGAAGGTAATATGGATGGAATGGAAGAGCTTGTAAAAACATCACCACGACTTGAAAGTGTATTCAACCATGTTATTAAGATAAAAGAATACGATATTAAAGAATGGGTAGAATACGGAAAACAGTATGCATTGGAAAAAGGTTATGCATTGGATGAGTTGGCAAACCTGGCATTTTATAAGGCAATTGACGATTTCTTTGGAGCAAACAAGGGAATAAGTCAAAATGATGTAGAAGGTATCGTTGACAATGCCATAAATAAATCAGGTAGATTAGGTAGAAAATTCAAGGGAATTTTCAGCTCAAAGTCAGATCAGGATGGGCTTCATACATTAGAGGAGTCAGATTTTGAAATTTAATCTAAAATTTAGCTAAACAATAGATATATAAAGTAATTGTAGGAAAGGATTAAAAAATGGAAAATTTACAGCTTTCAAAAATTGCAAATGAAGTTAGAAAAAACATTGTAACATCATTGCACAGTGCAAAATCAGGTCATCCCGGAGGATCATTATCAGCAGCAGATATGGTTACATTTCTATATTATGAAGAAATGAGAAATATTGATGCAAATGATCCAAAAAATCCTGATAGAGACAGATTTGTATTATCAAAAGGACATGCAGCACCTGTTTTATATGGAGTTTTGGCAGAGAAAGGATTTATTCCAAAAGAAGATTTGGTCACATTAAGACATATAGACTCATATCTTCAGGGACATCCTGACATGAAACATACACCTGGCGTTGAAATGTCAGCCGGTTCACTTGGACAGGGTGTTTCTACAGCAGTGGGAATGGCTTTAGCAGGCAAGATGGACAATAAAGATTACAGAGTGTATACAATGCTTGGTGACGGCGAAATCGAGGAAGGTCAGGTATGGGAGGCAGCAATGTTTGCAGGTCATAGAAAATTGGACAATCTTGTAGTCATTGTTGACAACAATAACCTGCAGATTGACGGAACAATTGAAGAAGTGTGTTCACCATATCCAATTGATGAAAAGTTTAAGGCATTTAATTTTAATGTTGTAACAATCAACGGACATGATTTTGATCAGATTAGAGAAGCTTTAAATAATGCTAAAAACACAAAGGGTATGCCTACTGCCATTGTTATGAATACTGTAAAAGGTAAAGGCGTATCATTTATGGAAAATCAGGTTGGCTGGCATGGTGCCGCTCCAAATGATGAACAGTACAAAGTTGCAATGGAAGATTTAGAGAAAGTAGGTGAAGCATTATGTCAGAAGTAAAGAAGATAGCAACAAGAGAAAGTTATGGCAATGCATTACTTGAAATAGCAAAAGAACATGATGATTTGGTCGTACTTGATGCAGATCTTGCGGCAGCTACAAAGACAGGTATTTTCAAAAAAGGATATCCTGAAAGATTTATTGACTGTGGTATTGCAGAAGCAAACATGATGGGTATAGCAGCAGGACTTTCAACATGTGGAAAAGTTCCTTTTGCAAGTACATTTGCAATGTTTGCAGCAGGACGTGCATTTGAACAGGTAAGAAATACTATTGGTTATCCACATCTTAATGTAAAAATCGGTGCAACACATGCAGGTATTTCTGTAGGTGAAGATGGAGCAACTCATCAGTGTAACGAAGATATTGCATTAATGAGAACAATTCCGGGTATGACTATTATTAATCCTTGCGATGATGTTGAAGCAAGAGCAGCTGTAAAGGCAGCATATGAGTTTGATGGTCCTGTATATCTTAGATTTGGAAGACTTGCAGCACCTGTTATAAATAAAGATGACTACAAGTTTGAAATCGGAAAAGGTGTAATGATGAAAGAAGGCAGTGACGTTACAATTGTAGCAACAGGTCTTATGGTAAGTTCAGCACTTGAAGCAGCGAACAAGTTAGCTGCAGACGGAATTGATGCTGAGGTTATCAATATTCATACAATTAAGCCTATAGATGAAGATATTATTATCAATTCAGCAAAGAAAACAAAGAATGTTGTTACAGTAGAAGAACATTCTGTAATTGGTGGGCTTGGTAGCGCAGTTTGTGATGTTTTAAGTGAAAAATGCCCTACTAAGGTAACAAAACTTGGAGTACAGGATGTATTTGGACATTCAGGTCCGGCTGTAGAGTTATTGAAAGAATTTAAGTTAGACGGTGAAGGTGTATATAGTCAGATAAAGGATATCTTAAAATAATAAAGGCAAAACTTAACAAAATAAAAAGACATTTTTACAATATTAAGAAAGGTATTAATTTATTTAGTTACAACCAAAAAGTGGTTGCAATTAAATAAATGGATGATATAATACCTATTGTTGAACGAAATGCAAGGGAGCAGACGTAACAGTCTAGCTCCCTTTTTCTTTTGATTTAATAAAAAAATAGGAGTTTTTATAAGAAAAAGAAAAAGCATAATCGTTTAGGAAAACATTCCCCTTTAATATGTTTTCCGGTAAAAAATATGACTGAAAGAATGGAGGAATAATTATGGATGCAGCAAAAATTATTCAGGAAGCTACAAACAGTAGTTTCGCAATTTGGTTCTTAATCGGTGCAAGTTTGGTATTCTTTATGCAGGCCGGTTTCGCAATGGTTGAAACAGGATTTACAAGAGCAAAGAATGCAGGCAACATCATTATGAAGAACCTGATGGACTTTTGTATCGGTACTATAATGTACGTATTTTTAGGATTTGGACTTATGATGTCTGAGGATTATGTAATGGGTATCATTGGTGTACCAAACCTTGATATCTTTACAAATTACAACAACTTCAATTGGTCACAGTTTGTATTCCAGTTAGTGTTCTGTGCAACAGCAGCAACAATTGTTTCAGGAGCTATGGCTGAAAGAACAAAGTTTAGTGCTTACTGTATTTACTCAGCAGCAATCAGCTTGATAGTATATCCTATTGAAGCAGGCTGGGTTTGGAACCTTGGAGGACATGGTTGGTTACAGCAGTTACACTTCGTTGATTTCGCCGGTTCAGCAGTAATCCACTCAGTTGGTGGTATGGCAGCATTAGTTGGTGCAATAATCGTTGGTCCACGTATTGGTAAGTATACAAAGAGATCTAATGGAAAAATCAGATCAAACGCAATTGCAGGTCACTCAATTACACTTGGTGCTTTAGGTTGTTTCATCCTTTGGTTTGGATGGTACGGATTTAACGGTGCAGCAGCAACAAATACATCAAGTTTGGCTTCAATCTTTATGAACACAACAATTGCTCCTGCAACAGCAACAGTAGTTTGTATGATATTTACATGGATAAAAGACGGAAAGCCTGATGTAGGTATGTGCTTAAATGCATCACTTGCAGGCTTGGTAGCAATTACAGCAGGTTGTGCTTCAGTTGATACGTTTGGTGCATTGGTAATCGGTGCAGTTGCAGGTATTTTAGTAGATGTAGTAGTAGAAGTGTTAGATAAGAAATTACACATTGATGATCCTGTTGGTGCCGTTGGTGTTCATTTCGCAAACGGTGTTTGGGGAACAATTGCAGTTGGTTTATTTGCAACAGGCAGAGGTGCTGATGTAGCAGCATTTGCAGATGGTTCTACATATGCAGGTTTATTCTACGGTGGTGGACTTAAATTATTAGGAATCCAGGTATTAGGTATTGTTGCAATTGATATTTATGCAGCAATTATGATGACAATAGTATTCCAGTTAATTAAACATACAATTGGACTTAGAACAACAGCAGAAGAAGAAATCATTGGTATGGATTATTCAGAACATGGTCTTGCATCAGCATATGCAGACTTCCTTCCAGCAGCACCATCATATGCAGGTGAAAGCGAAGGAGCAGTTGATTTATCAGATGTTAAACCTACACCACTTACACTTGGCTCAAAAGCAGAAGGCAAGTATACAAAGATTTCGATTATATGTCCGGAAGAACGATTTGGTGTACTTCGTGACACAATGAACGCAATCGGTGTTATGGGCATGACAGTATCTCAGGTAATGGGATGTGGAGCTGAAAAAGGTAAGACTGGTAGATACAGAGGTGTATCAACTACAATGAACCTTTATAAGAAAGTACAGGTTGATATCGTAGTATCAACAGTTGATCCGGGACTTGTTGTGGCGGCAGCAAGAAAGGCTCTTAATACAGAACATTATGGAGATGGTAAAATCTTTATTACAGATGTTGAAGATGTAATGAGAGTTCGTACAGGTGATACAGGTTATGATGCTTTGAAATATGAAGAAAAATAATCTAAAAACAGTTTAGATATTCTCATATAGAAAATATTTCTTATAGAGAAATAGAAAATTAGATATTTTAGAACTCTGTTCTTAAAATATATTTTACTTAATCTCATTAAAGGGCTGGCACATAAGTGCCGGCTCTTTTCAATGTGTGAAAAATTATCTGCTATGGTTTCTCCAGGTAAGTGGGTCACTGCCACCGGATGGTCTGGTCAAATCAAATGAGTTGTCATTAGAAATGTCTGCCTGTCCAAAAGGTGAATTGGCAGGGGCTGAATTTTCCTGAAGCATTTCTTCAGCAGTTTTTGCATCGGTAATCTGAGAATCTTCATTTACCGATAAAGTGTCAAGTGATGTTTTCAAAAGTATTGAAACCTCGTCTTCTTCGATTCCCATATACTTAGCCAGCTCTGAAATTTCAGGAACACGTCCCAATTTTTTGCTTAATTCTTTGGTTGCGTTGTCAAGTTGATTCAACTTGTCAGCCAAATGTTTTCCAACACGTTCTGAATTTGTTTCATCATTGATTGTGCGTAATACAGCTTTTTCAACACGCCCATCAATATAGTTGTTGAAATCTCCATCTTTTGCCTGATATTCAGAAATGGCAATCATAAGCTCCAAGTTTGCTTCCTGAATTAAATCACCAAAAGGAATACCTTTGTTGCTATATTTTTTTGCAATGTTAAATGTATTCATTAATTTTGAATCAACAATTTTTGAAGTAACTGATGTATCTCCACCTAAAAGTTTGTCGACCAATTCGCACTGTTTTTGCAAGGAAACTACAGCAATATCTTCAATATCTTTAAGATACATGTCAATAAGAGCCATTTCGTCAGCAGAAATTTCCGGCAAATCAGAGGATTCGTCTATGTCAGAAGAAGCTGTCTGTGTGTCCATGTTGTTGGAAACTGTGGCATAAGATGTAACATCCTTTTCAGGTTGGTAATCACTGAAAATGTTGGTCAAACTTGGGACAAAGCCTTCCACGGTAATTTTGTTTATGGAAAGATACTCACAAATAAATGAGTATTGGCTGTCATCTTCAATAAGACCTTCAAAATATGTTTTAACCTGGTCCATAGTAACAGAATTGTGGTTTTTAATTGCAAAAGAAACCAAATCTGCCAAAGCTTTATTAAATAATGTTTTTTTATCCATAATATTTCCTTTCTACAATAAATAAATGATACATAAAAGCCTTGCAAAAATCAAGGATAATAGGTAACATTTAGATATGCCGGTTTTAGAAAAAGGAGCAGAAATGAAAGATAAAATAAAAAAGATATATAAAAGCAAAATATTCTCATTAGTATTTGTAATATTATTTGTCGCTGTATGTTTTGGAATAGGAGCATCCATTGCATATATACAGCATGAATCAGATCCCACAGAGATAGTGGTTTCTTATTTTAGAGCCTTTGTTCAGGGCGATTATGAAAAAATGTACCAATGTCTTTATAAGGAAGACAATGACTATATAGACAAAAAATTGTATATGGAAAAAATGGAAAAATTAAGAAGCGGATATATCATTGATTCCTATGACATAGGAAAAGTTCAAGAAAAAGATGGAAGAGACTGTATTGTTGTAAAATGTAAGGATGCCGCGTCAGAAAAAACAAAAGAGTTTGTAGTATATGTTGAATCAAAACATGACAATTCAATATTTATACCTACATATTATGTAGATATTTCAGATATGTTAGTAACAGCTTTAAAAGTGACTATCCCGGATGGAGATACATTGCAATTAAATGAAACAAATGCTGAAAAATATGCAGATATTGAAACTAAGGATAGTAGCAAAATTATTTCATTTAACAGGATACTGGTTGGAAGTTATAAGATAAGTGCAACTAACAATACATATGCATTAAACAAAAGCATAAGTATAAAAAAAGACAACATTTCTGTTGATATGCAAAAGATGACACCAACTGCTAATAGTAAATACGAAAAATTAATAAATAGCACAAATGATAAAATTGTCAGTCAGTTTTACAAGGCAGTGCGAAACAGAAATCCAAAGAAAAAGGAACTTTTAAATATTTTTTCGAAAAAGAATACAAAAAAGCAGATACAGAAAATGGTAAAAGAGTCCCAGGATATAGTTTATCCACCGGATGACAAATATTCTTCTTCTTACAAAGTAAGAAGTATGAAAATCTATGATGAAAAAAATACCATTTCTTATGATAAGAATAAGAAACAGTATAAGTCAGTGTTAAAATATAGTTATGATTACACTTCATCAAATGATACATCATTGGCAAGCAGTTATATTTATAGTGTATCAGGAACATGCAACAGTACAATGACTATAGTTTATACAGCCAATAAAGACAAGATGACCATAGTAGATATTAAAATAAAGAACAAAGATAAAAAGTAAAATTATCGGGAGGTAAAAATGGCAAAGGAAGTTTGGAAACCGGGCAACATGCTTTATCCAATACCGGCAGTATTGGTAACAGTAGCAGACAATAAAGGAAATGACAATGTATTTACAGTAGCTTGGACAGGGACTGTATGTTCTGATCCTGCAATGGTCTATATTTCAGTAAGACCATCAAGACATTCATATGACATGATACAGGAAACAGGACAGTTTGTTATTAATCTTACAACTGAGAAACTGGCAAAAGCCACTGATTATTGTGGAGTAAAGTCAGGCAGAGATGAAAACAAGTTTGAAAAAATGAAACTGATTACAGAAAAAGCAAAATATGTAAAGGCACCACTTTTAAAAGATAGTCCTGTTAACATAGAATGTGAAGTGGTTAGTGTAACACATCTTGGAACACATGATATGTTTTTGGCAAAGGTGTTGTGTGTACATGCAGACAAGCAGTATATGGATGAAAAAGGCAAATTTGACTTGGCAAAAGCAAAGCCTATTGTTTATTCACACGGGCAATATTATGTTACAGGAAAGAAAATAGGAAAGTTTGGTTATTCTGTTAAAAGAGGAAAAAGAAGATAAAATGCCTGCCACATTGCTTAAAATATAAGCAACAATGTCAGAAAAATATTAACCTAAAGAAACAATAAAAAAGAAAGAGTAAAAACTTTGGAAAATGACAAAATTATTTTTCATATAGATGTAAATTCAGCATTTTTAAGTTGGAGCGCAGTAAGACTTCTTAGGAATGGACATACAAAGGATATAAGAACAATTCCCTGTATAATAGGTGGTGACAAAGAAAAAAGACATGGAATAGTTCTTGCTAAGTCTATTCCTGCAAAAAAGTATGGCATTGTAACAGGAGAGCCTGTAGTTAATGCTTTGAAAAAATGTCCTGACTTAGAAATGATACCACCTGATCATAATTATTATGAGAAAAGAAGTAGGGAACTGATGAATTTTCTTAGAACTTTTACGCCGGACATTGAACAGGTCAGTGTTGATGAATGCTATATGGATTTTACAGGTATAAAAAATAAATATGATTCACCAATTGAAGCAGCTTATACTATAAAGGATGCAGTGCGAAACAAATTTGGTTACACAGTGAACATTGGCATATCAGATGTAAAAGTATTGGCTAAGATGGCATCAGATTTTGAAAAGCCTGACAAGGTTCATACATTATACAAAAATGAAATAAAAGAGAAAATGTGGCATCTTAATATAGAAGATTTGTTTATGGCAGGGAAATCCAGCGTGGAAACTTTGCACAAGTTGGGAATTTTCACAATCGGTCAACTTGCAAATAGTCCTGAAAATATAATGGAGTCTCACCTAAAAAGTCATGGAAGAATTTTGTGGCAATATGCCAACGGCATAGACAATAGCGTTGTAAAAACTGAAAAGGAAGAATTAAAAGGAGTTGGAAATTCAACAACTCTTCCAAAAGACTTAGACAACATAGATGAAATAAACAATGTACTGTTACGTTTATCTGAAAAAGTAGGTGGAAGATTAAGAAATAAAAAACAAAAAGCAAAAACAATTGCAGTTGAAGTAAAGTATAACGATTTCACAAAATCTTCAAGACAAACTACAATAGATACAGCAACAGATTCAGGTACTGAAATATACAACATGGTGAAGGTGTTGTTTGAACAACTTTGGAATACTACACCGGTCAGATTGCTGGGGATTAGAACCACCAATCTTTTGGAAGAAAAAGAACCGGAGCAGTTGTCTATTTTAGATATTATAAACAATCAGCAAAGGGATGCTGTAGCAAAGCCATCCAGAGAAAAAATGGAAAAATTGGACAAGGCACTTGATGCCATCAAAAACAAATACGGAGATGATGCCGTAAAAAGGGCAAGTTTGATGAAAAAAGAGAATTAAACTGAAAAATATTTATACGTAGGAGAGAATTTATGAAGGGAAACAAAAACAACATTATATTAATTGGAATGCCGGGAGTAGGAAAGAGCACAATAGGAGTAGTACTTGCAAAAATATTAGGCTACAAATTTGTGGATTCTGATCTTGTTATTCAGGAAAAAACAGGAAGGTTGTTAAAGGACATTATCGCTCAGGATGGAATAGATGAATTTGTAAAAATTGAAAATGAAATTAATGCAGGTCTAGATGTGGAAAAGTCCATTATTGCAACAGGTGGAAGCGTGGTTTATGGAGAAGAAGCCATGGAGCATCTGAGAGAAATTGGTACAGTAGTATACTTGAAACTTGATTTGTATTCTTTATCAAGAAGACTTGGAAGTCTTGAAAAGCGTGGAGTGGTTTTGAAAAAAAATCAGACTTTAAAAGATTTATTTTATGAAAGAACACCGTTATATAAAAAATATGCGGATATAATAGTAAATGAACATGGTTGTTCAATTACTGATACAGTAAACAAAATCGTAAAAAAGTTGGAGGAATAAATTATTTTTAAACTTAGTCATTTAATAGAGCGGGGCAAATGGCTTCCTGTTCTTTTGGTATGTATTGTACTAATGATGACAAATTATATTTTTAAAGAACAAATAATACAAATATATGCACAGGAATTTATTAACGAACATAATTATATAGTTAATAAAAAAAGTAATGCACATATTAAGAAAAACAACAACGTACAAAACTACAGTAGAACTACAGGTAACTTACAAGATTCAGTTGAAGATAAAGAAACTAAGTTTAGAAATACACATGAAAAAACTACAGATATAAAAACAAAAAATGTAAAAACTATGGACATAAAATCAACAGATGAAAAAATAATTAATAAAAAACGGTTGGATAATAAAGATTTAAGTATAAGAAACCAGGGAGAAAACAAGGCAGCAAACAAAGGCAAGTCTCCCTGGTTTTTTATTATGCCGGTAAAAGGTGGGTGGACAAGTTCAGGATTTAATGATGGGGAAAACAGACAGACTCCCCATAAAGGACAGGATATTGCCGTCCTCGTTGGTACCGATGTGTACGCAGTAAAAAGTGGCATAGTAGAACTTTCTTATTACAGCCAAAGTTATGGATATAATGTACTTATTAATCATGGAAATAACATAAAAACAAGGTATGCCCATATGTCTCAGTTAAATGTAAAAGTGGGCGAAAAGGTAGAGCAGGGACAGATTATAGGTCTTAGTGGAAATACAGGAGACAGCACAGGTCCCCATTTGCATTTTGAACTTATAAAAAACGATGTAAAAATAAATCCAATGGTTGCGTATTAAGATAAAAAATAGAGTAGGTGGATGCATATTAACATAAAAGTGAATCAAGCGTTTGCATATTAACAGAAAAAGTAACACAATTTATAATAAAACATAAAATAAAATTATAAATTGTGTTCTTTATGTGGTTTACAAAGAAAGATATTATGCTATAATGTTTAAAAGTGCGTAAAAATATATGTACGTTATTTTTGCGTGCAATTTACAAGACGATAATTGACGAAATATAGATATAAATTTACATATAACCCGAGGTGGATAAATGGAGAAGTATGTTATAAAGGGTGGAGTTTCACTCAATGGCGAGGTTGAGATAAGTGGTGCAAAGAATGCTGCTTTGGCGCTTATAGCAGCGGCAATTATGGCCGATGAAGACGTTACGATAGAAAACTTACCTGATGTAAGTGATATAAATCAGTTGATAGATGCAATAGAAACTATTGGAGCTACTATAAAAAGAGTAGATAGACACACAGTTATTATAAATGGAAAAACAATAACATCACATGTTGTTGAAGAAGAACAGATGAGAAAAATCAGAGCTTCCTATTATTTGTTGGGAGCATTGCTTGGCAAGTTCCACAAAGCAGAAGTGGCACTTCCGGGAGGATGTGTTATTGGCGCGCGTCCTATTGACCAGCATTTAAAGGGATTTAGAGCTTTAGGTGCAGAGGTTATTCAGGACCATGGCATGCTTAATGCATTCTCAGAACAGTTGGTTGGAAACCATATTTTCTTTGATGTATCTTCAGTAGGAGCTACCATCAATGTTATGTTGGCAGCAGTTCGTGCAGAAGGCAGAACAGTTATTGAAAATGCAGCAAAAGAGCCACACGTAGTAGATGTTGCCAACATGTTAAACAGTATGGGCGCAGATATTAGAGGTGCCGGTACAGACAAAATAAGAATTACAGGTGTACCAAGATTACATGGTACAGTTTATTCGACTATCCCTGATCAGATTGAGGCAGGTACATTTATGTGTGCAGCAGCAGCTACAGGTGGAGAAGTTTTAGTAAAAAATGTTATTCCAAGACATTTGGAGTGCATTACTTCAAAGCTTATTGAAATGGGATGTACAGTTGAGGAATTGGATGATGCAGTAAAGGTTAAGGCAGGAGATTTTATTAGAAATGCCAATATCAAAACATTGCCATATCCGGGATTCCCTACTGATATGCAACCACAGATGGCTACAGTATTGTCTATGGCAAATGGTGTCAGCACAGTTACAGAAAGTATTTTTGAAAACAGATTCAAATACATGGCTGAATTGACTAGAATGGGTGCCATCAACAAGGTAGAAGGAAATACAGCAATTATTACAGGAGTAGGAAGTCTTGAGGGAGCGAATGTTTCTGCTCCGGATTTAAGAGCAGGGGCAGCATTGGTTATTGCAGGTCTTGCAGCAGAAGGCTTTACTACTGTTAGCGACATTGTATACATCAAAAGAGGCTATGAGAAGTTTGAAGAAAAACTTGCTGGGCTGGGAGCTATTATTACAAAGGTTGATACTGAACAGGAAGAACAGAAATTTAAATTGAAAGTTGGATGATAGTATAACAGCTGGGATTATATGCCCGGCTGTTGTTTTTGATATACAGATACAATGAAGAAAAAGATAAATAAAAAGAAAGTTATTAAGGAATGGTATGGTCAGTACTTTAATTTATTGGCAAAAACAGCTTATGACGTGATAAAGGATTATGATCTGGCTGCCGATATAGTACAGGAGACATTTATTAGTGTTATAGAGTATTTTGATACAATTTACAGCTTAACAGAGACAAAAAGACGTGGATATATGCTATGTATTGCCAAAAATAAGGCAATATACTGGCTTAAAAAAGAGCAAAGGCACAATGATACAAAAGAAAAAATAGAAAAGGAATTTTTTGACATCAGTCTCTTTTATACAGACGACACGTTAAAGGATATTATGCAAAAAGAATATCTCCGTGTATATGAACAGGCTATGTATAAAATCAGTGAGTTGGACAGAAACCTTATCAAATACAAATATGAGCTGGAGTTTTCCAATAAGGAAATTGCAGATGTATGTGATTTGAAAGTTTCACATGTTTCTACTTACATAAATAGAGCAATGGATAAGCTAAGAAGGGCAATGAAAGAGGTGGAGAATGAATAAAGATATTAAAGAGATAGCAAAAGAGATAGCAGAGATTAGGCAAAATCAGGCAGATTGTGATATGAAGGAACTGGAGAACAAAAAGATACCTGACAGGGAGTTGGAAAGATTTGACAGGTTATATGACAGAGTGGAATATAACTTGAAAAAAAGAAAAATGCCTACATGGTCAAAGGTGGCAGTTGCTATGCTTGCTATAATTATGGCAACCAATGTTTGTATTATATCCGTTCCGGCAGTAAGAAAGCAGACATTAAACTTTTGGGTTATGCAAAATGATGATAACACTGTTTTAGAGATTAGCGACAGTGAGCGTGCAGGAAGAAGGGATGAAACAAGAGCAAGCAATCTGGAAATCGGACCTACGGTGGAATATTATCCTACATATATGCCAAAAGACTATCGTGCTGTGGAAGAAAATAAAACTGAAGATTATTTGTATGTGGAGTATCAGGGAAAAGAAACAGATGATATTATTTTGTACAAACAAATCAGAGATGATGCCATTGTGTCCATAGATTCAGAAAAATCAAATGTACGTGAAGTGAGCATAAATGGAACTATTGGTTTGTTATCTACCAAAGAAAATAACAAAATATTGGCATGGAGAAATAATCATTATTTTTACACCATAATAGTAAATAGTTTATCAGAAGATGAGCTGATAAAAATCGCAAAAAGTGTGATGGAAGAAAAATAAAAGAAGAAACAGAAATTAAATAAACCATCATAATGTCATGGAAAATATCTGGCATTATGGTGGTTTTGGCTTTTATATAATAGAAAAATTCTATTACATAAAACATTTTGCTACAGATGAAGTTTGATATGAGAAGAAGACGGTAAATTATCATACAGCCAAATTAATATATAATTAATAATATGTTAACAAAATATTTACAAAAAATATTGTTGTTTTTTTATGTTCAAATACTCTTTATTTATAGAGATACTTAGGAGAGGAGGCAACAATAATGTACATTCAAAATTTAGTAAGTAGTGATAGCTATAGTAAGAACAACTAGGCTGAGCATGAATAATTTAAAACTATGGTAAAGATTTAAAATAAACTATGTTAATTTATGTAAAAGTTAAAATGGAGGTACAATATGAAGTGGATAAAAAAGTTAATATTGTTAGCCTGTATTACAATTGGAATTTTAAGTTCTTTTGTACTAGTAAGTGCCAAAGAGAGTCAGGTTGCATTTAAAGATGTACATTTAAAATTCGACACATGGAAGGGAACAGGTAATGCATCAATTTCTTTAGGAGATGATTTCCTTACAAAAGATTTAAATGTAGTAGAAGCAGATCAATTTATACAACTAAAGTTAGGTGAAAATACTGTACAAGGTTCAGAGTATACAATTACAGGTGAAGGTAAAACAGTGTTATTGTCATTAAAAGAAAGTTATCTTAAAAAACTACAGGATGGGTATTATGATTACAACGTAGAATTCAAAAAGGTAATCATACCGGTAAGATTATATGTAGTTACCAGTAAGACTGAAACAAAAGATTTGTACTATTCATTTAACAAATTGAAAGGAACCGGTGAAGCAAAACTAATATTAACAGGTAAGAAGTATCAGGTAGATTTATTCGAAAATTTAATTTATAAAGGTGATATCGTTAATAAAAATAACTATACAATCTTAAATAATGGCAATCAGTTTATAATTAAATTAAAAGAAAAATTTGTGAAAAAACTACAGTTGGGAACAAATTACTTTACATTAGATTTTTCAAATATAAGAGTTGGAGCAAAAATAAATATTGCTCCGGGGAAGGTAAAAAATCTAAAATTTAAGATTAAAAATAAAAAGTTAAAAGTAACCTGGTCAAAGCAGAAAAATGTAAGAGGTTATATAATTAAACTTTCAAAAAACAAAAAGTTTAATAAAAAAGTTAAAACATATAAGGTAGTTGGAAATCACAATTACAAAGTGCTTAAGACTAAATATAAAAATTATTATTTTAAAATAAGAGCTTATACAAAAGAAAATGGAAAAATGATTTATGGAGAATGGTCAAATCGCGCAAGAAATAAATAGTATTATGGAGGAACAATATGAAGAAATTAATAGCATGTGTTATGATAATAACAATGATGTGTACTACTGCAGTACTGGGAGATGAAATGACAGGAGTGGAAAATAAAGCTAACGTAGAAAACGAAACTACAGTTACACCTGATGATGGATTAGGATTAGGCAGTGGTATTGATTTGTGCTATGACAATTTTTCAACTTTTGATATATATATGAATGTGAAAAATGGTGAGGCTACATGTTTAGGCATGGTAACAATGAAAGAAAATAAAAAATCTGAAATAGAGTTAACACTTCAAAGAAAAGGTAACAACAGTGGATATTCTAAATATGCACAGTGGAGCAAGACTTTTTCAGGAACAGGCACAAAAAGCCTCAGAAAAACAAAGGCAGTGACAAAGGGATATACATATAGACTACGAGCAGTAGTAAAAGTATATTCAGGAACTAAGGTTATAGAAGCCAATGCTTATTATTCAAAAGAACACAAATATTAAAAAAAATCAATAAAATTGATTAAATTTGTCCATATACAACAAGAAGTGCATGTGTTAATATATGGTCATCCTAAAAAGTAAAGGCTTTGAAAAGGAGTAGTAATCGGTGTGCTGACTAAAGAGAGATGCTGTTTGGTGCAAGGCATTGGATGTAGCTGATGAACTCGCCTTGGAGCTTCCTGCTGAAGCTGTTATGCAGTGAGTAGGCAAGGACGGATATCCCCGTTACAGGATTAGATATATTAGTATCGTAGAGAGCATGTATTACATGAAACAGAGTGGTACCGCGTATGTAAAGCTTACGTCTCTGTGCTTTTAGTTAAGCACGGAGACGTTTTTCGTGTTTATACTTGAAAAATCTTCCTATAAAGTATAGGATAGAGAGTGGTTATAATGGAAAGAAGAGGTTTTATTATGAATAGTAAGAAGTATACAAGACAGTATTTTATGCCACCTGAAGTCACATATGACTGGGTAAAAAAAGAGTACATTGACAAGGCTCCTATTTGGTGTAGCGTAGATTTACGTGATGGGAATCAGGCTTTAATTGAACCAATGAGTTTGGATGAAAAGTTAGAGTTTTTCCAGATGCTTGTAGACATCGGATTTAAGGAAATCGAAGTTGGTTTTCCAGCAGCATCAGAGACAGAATACAATTTCATGCGTGCTCTTATTGAAAGAGACATGATTCCTGATGATGTAACAGTACAGGTATTAACACAGGCAAGAGAACATATTATCAAAAAAACTTTTGAAGCTGTAAAGGGAGCAAGACATGCAGTTATTCATCTTTACAATTCAACATCACTTGCACAAAGAGAACAGGTATTTAAAAAGAGCAAAGAAGAGATTAAAAAAATTGCAGTAGATGGAGCAAAACTTCTTGATGAATTAGCATCAGAAGTAGACGGAAATTTCTCATTTGAATACAGTCCTGAAAGTTTTTCAGGTACAGAAATGGACTATGCATTGGAAGTATGTAATGCAGTGCTTGATGTTTGGCAGCCAAAGCCGGACAACAAGGTTATTATCAATCTTCCTGCAACAGTTGAAAATGCAATGCCGCATGTATTTGCTACACAGATTGAATACATGCATAAGCATTTGAAATACAGAGATGCGGTAACAATTTCGGTTCATCCACACAATGACAGAGGCTGTGGTGTGGCTACAGCAGAACTTTCAGTACTTGCCGGAGCAGATCGTATTGAAGGTACATTGTTTGGCAATGGGGAAAGAACAGGAAATGTTGACATTATTACATTGGCAATGAATATGTTATCTCATGGTGTAGATCCACAGCTTGAGCTTAGAAATATGCCTGAGATTGTAAAGCTTTATGAAAGAGTTACAAGAATGAAGGTAGGTCCACGTCAGCCATATGCAGGTGATTTGGTATTTACAGCGTTCTCAGGTTCACATCAGGATGCAATTTCAAAAGGTATGGCATGTAAGGCAAAAGATCCAAATGGTATGTGGAATGTTCCATATCTTCCAATTGACCCTGTTGATGTGGGAAGAACTTATGATTCAGATGTTATTAGAATCAACAGTCAGTCAGGAAAAGGTGGCGTAAGCTACATCTTAAAGCAGAACTTTGGACTTTCAATTCCTGAAAAGATGCGTGAAGAAATCGGATATAGTGTAAAACATGTATCTGATGAAGAACATAAGGAATTATCACCTGAATGGGTATATGAGATATTTGAAGATAAATATATTAATGAAAATAGTGTATTTACAGTACCGGAATCACACTTTAAACAGACAAATGGTATTATTGCAGAAGTTACAATTGCCCAAAATGATACAGTACGTATTGTAAAATCTACAGGTAATGGACGTTTAGATGCAGTCAGCAATGCATTTAAGCAGTATTTCAATATAAGTTATGAACTTGCAGTTTATGAGGAACATTCATTGTCGCGTGGTTCTTCATCAAAGGCTGTTTCATATGTTGGAATTAATTTCCACGGTACAATGTACTGGGGTGTTGGCATTGATGAGGATATTATCAAATCATCTATTCACGCTCTTACTGTTGCCGTAAATCATCTTGTAAAGGCGTCAGGAGACAGTGGTGTTCAGGATGAAAGATTAACAGAAATCATAAACTACATTAATACAAATTATCTTACTGTAACATTAGATGAATTGGCAGACCAGTTCCATTTGTCAAAACCTTATTTATCAAAATATATTAAAGACAAATCAGGCAAGACATTTGGCGAGTTGGTAAAGGCAGTCAGAATGAAAAAGGCCAGGACTTTGTTAAAAGGTGGTGACATGACAGTAGAAAGCATAGCCGAAAAAGTAGGTTATCAGAATGTGGAACACTTTAACAGATTGTTTAAAAAGAAATATGGAATGACACCGGTTCAATTTAGAAATAGCAAAAACTAATATTATATGGTATAATATCCCAAAATGAAGGTGGAACCTTTGTGGTTCCACTTTTTTTAAAACAGATTAAGGAGGTTGAAATGAAAAGTTTTAAAGTAAAGGTAATGGCTTTATTGGTGGTAGTGGTAATGGCACTGACAGGCTGTGGAATGATGGACAACAATGTGACTATAAATAAGGATGGCTCAGGAAAAATTACATCTCAGGTTATAGTGGAAAAAGATTATGTAGAAGGTGTTCTTGAGTCGCAGGGAATAAAAGGGCAGACAGATCAATTTTGGGCTCAGTATAAAAAGGAGGTAGAATCTAGCGGTATTAAAGCCTATGAAAAGGAAATTGATGGTAAAGACTGTTATGTAATGGAAAGCATGCAGAAATTAAGAAAAGGTCATCTTACAGAAGATTTTGGTATCAGTGAAGATTCATATATATCAAAAGATACGTTCTATTTTACTTTTGATATTAATGAAATAATAAACAAATTAGATGATACCGGGGCAGTAAAGTATGGTGATTATAGCAAAGTTAAATTTAGAGTTAATGTAGAATTACCAGCTAATATTGTAAACTCAAATGGAACAATTGATAAAACAAATTCTAAAAAAGTATCATTTGAGGGTGATTTTAGCGAAACAATGGTTGCCTTTGCCACATCAAACAAATCAATGACATTGAAGAAAGTTAAAGGTATTGTTGCAAAGGCAAACAAAGCTGTTAAAACAAAAATTAGAAAAATAACACCAAAGAAAACATCAGTTAAGATAAACTACAAAAAAGTAAAAGGTCATACATACCAGATTCAGTATTCAAAGAATAAAAACTTCAGACATGCCACAACAGTGAATACAAAGAAGTCTACTTACACAATCAAAAAGTTGAAAAAGGGAACTAAGTATTATGTAAGAGTAAGAACTGCAAAGAAAAATATGCTTGGTAACACTGTTTATAGCAAGTGGGTTAAGAAGTCAGCAAAAACTAAAAAAAAATAAAACAGTGAAATTTTAAAAGATTGCAGCATCAATGACTACAGTTGTTGATGCTGTATTTTTGCAGAAAAAGCCCGGCATAAAATTATTACTTGACATATATCCACTATGATAGTAGTATATCCATTGCAAATAAATATTTTCTCTTATTCAGAGTAGTGGAGGTACAAGGACCTAAGAAGCTACGGCAACCCCGACATTAGTCAGGAAGGTGCCAACCTGAGCAGACAGCAGTTTGATCAATAAGAGGATTTGATACCTTGAATTCAAGTCCACTGATTGTCAGTGGACTTTTCTTTTTTTAAAATTCAAAATATGTAAGGTATAAATTTAAATAAATTCTCACAAGTAGAAAATAAATATTTGTAAGATACTATAGTTAAAGCAGCAATGCACAGTAGAAAGTAAAGGAGACGTAAATGGAGAAAAGATTATTTACATCAGAGTCAGTAACAGAAGGACATCCTGATAAAATCTGCGATCAGATTTCAGATGCCATATTAGATGAATTGATGAAACAGGACCCAATGAGCCGTGTGGCATGTGAAACAAGTATTACAACAGGACTTGTTTTGGTAATGGGTGAAATTACAACAAAGGGATATGTAGATATCCAGAAAATTGTCAGAGAGACAATCAGAGAAATCGGATATGACAGAGCAAAATATGGATTTGATTGTGATACATGTGGAGTTATTACAGCATTAGACGAGCAGTCAACAGATATTGCCATGGGTGTTGACAAAGCATTAGAAGCAAAAGAAAACAAAATGTCTGATGAAGAATTAGATGCAATTGGTGCCGGAGATCAGGGCATGATGTTTGGTTATGCTACAAATGAAACAGAAGAATACATGCCATACCCAATTGCATTGGCTCACAAGTTGGCTCTTAAATTAACAGAAGTAAGAAAGAATGGTACTTTAGATTATTTAAGACCTGATGGAAAAACACAGGTTACAGTTGAATATGATGAAAACGGCAAGCCTGTAAGACTTGATGCAGTTGTATTATCAACTCAGCATGATGCAGAAGTTTCACAGGAACAGATTCATAAAGATATAAAGAAATATGTATTTGACCCTGTATTACCAAAAGATATGGTAGATGAAAATACAAAGTTCTTTATTAATCCAACAGGACGTTTCGTAATTGGTGGACCTAATGGGGACAGCGGATTAACAGGAAGAAAGATTATTGTTGACACTTATGGTGGATATGCAAGACACGGCGGTGGAGCTTTCTCAGGAAAGGACTGTACAAAGGTTGACCGTTCAGCAGCTTATGCAGCAAGATACGTTGCAAAGAATATTGTTGCAGCAGGACTTGCAGACAAATGCGAAATCCAGTTGTCCTATGCTATTGGTGTAGCGCATCCAACATCAATTATGGTTGATACATTTGGAACAGGAAAGTTAAGTGATGAAAAGTTGGTAGAAATCATTCGTGAAAACTTTGATTTAAGACCTGCAGGAATCATAAAAATGTTAGACCTTAGAAGACCTATTTACAAGCAGACAGCAGCATATGGTCATTTTGGAAGAAATGATATTGATGTGCCTTGGGAGAAAACAGACAAGGTTGACATATTAGCAAAATATGCAAAATAATTTAAAATACAAAAGAGCACAGCTAAACATTAAAAATAAAATGTTTATGGCTGTGCTTTTTTGATTTACCTTACAAATTCCAGAAAACCAATGGTTTATAAAATTATTTCCCAAGCATCTTTAAAAGATTAGGAATCTGAGTCTCAAAGTTGACTGCATAGTCAACGGCATCCGGGTCGTTGTATGTATCCTGAATACAAAGGTATGTAAAGTCTGCAGCAATTTTAAGAGAGTCAAAAACTGAAAAATCATTCATTAAAGCACCGGTAAATGTGCTGGCAAAAACATCCCCGGTTCCGTGGGATTTCATAGGAATTTCTTTTGTGCCGTACATAAAGAATTCTTCAGATGTTTTATCATATCCTACAAATCCAAAAGTTTCATCATCAAGTCGCACCCCTGTAATAACAGAAATGTTACAGCCGAGAGTCTGGAGTTTTAAAAGAATGGATTTGATTGTGTCAACAGATGCGTCTTCTCCAACATAGTCGATTCCAAGCATAAAACAGGCTTCAGAAATGTTTGGAAGGATAATGTCAGCTTTGCCACATAGTCTTGCCATATTGAGTGCAAAATCTTCGCTAAATCCTGTATACATTTTTCCATTGTCGGCCATTGCCGGATCCATAATTATAAAATTTTTATCATTGCCAAATGTATCAAAATAATCAGAAACAATATCAATCTGTTTTTTTGAACCAAGATAGCCGGTGTATATTGCATCAAATTTGAAACCTTCGTCAATCCAATGCTTTTTAATGGAAGGCATGTCATCTGTTAAATCCCTAAAAGTAAAATTGTTAAATTTTGTATGAGTAGACAAAACTGCAGTTGGAACAATGCTTGTCTCAACACCCATTGCAGAAATAATAGGAAGTGCCACAGTAAGAGAACATTTTCCTAAACATGATATATCCTGAATACTTACAATTCTTTTCATAAAAACTCCAATAAATTTATTTTGATATTTTACATTTTATAAAGTATAATCTAAAAATGGTATTATTGGTACAATCATAACACAAAAAAATAATAATACCAGATTATAGTTACGATTGTGAAAGCGCGAATCACACAACAATTAGCATAATTATTATAAATGTAAAATTATTAAAATAAAAAGGAAAATCTAATGCTTACATACGATTTTGAAAACAGAGGCAAAAAATCTTTATATGAATATTTATATAATTGCATAAAAGATGATATTTTATCAGGTAAAATAAAAGCAGGAGAAAAACTGCCATCCAAAAGACAAATGGCAAAAAATCATGGCATTAGTGTCATTACTGTTGAAAATGCATATGCACAATTGGTTGTAGAAGGATATATTTATGCAGAAGAAAAGAAGGGATATTTTGCCAGTGAAATAAGCAACCAGTATATAGATGTACCAAAAGAAATTCCACAAAAATCTGATAAAAAAGAGAAACGTAAGCAAAAGCAGTGGCTTGTAAATTTTGATTCATACCACATTATGTATGACAGTTTTCCATTTTCCACATGGACTAAAATAATGAGGCAGACTTTACTGGACAGAGAGTATGCTTTTCTAAAAAAACCTGAACAAAACGGCGTAATTGAGCTTAGAAAAGCCATATCGGAAAACCTGATTCATTTTAGAGGGATGGATGTTAATCCTGACAATATTATTGTAGGAGCAGGTACAGAATATCTGTATACGATTATTGTCCAATTACTGGGAAGAAACAGCACAATTGCAGTGGAAGATCCGGGTTATCAGAAGATTGGCAAAGTATATGAGAGCAATGGTGTAAAATGTAAGCATGTACCAATAGACAAATCAGGTTTCAATCCTAAACATTTGGAGAAAACAAAGGTGGACGCAATTCATATTTCACCATCCCATCATTTCCCAACGGGAAGGGTAATGCCAATGCCAAGAAGACAGCAGCTAATTAACATGGCAAGAAAAAATAACAGTTATATTATTGAGGATGATTATGACAGTGAGTTCAGATTTCAGGGACGACCAATTCCAACTATGTTTGGTATGGACAAAGAACATGTTATATATATGAATACTTTTTCGAAAACTCTGGCACCGTCTATTCGTATTGCGTACATGATTTTGCCTGATGAACTTATGAAAAAATTTCATGACAAATTAAGTTTTTACTCAAGTACAGTTTCCGGATTTGAACAATATACATTGGCAAACTTTATCTCTAAAGGATATTACGAGCGTCATATCAACAGAATGAGAAACTATTACAGAGATTACCGAAACAAAATAATCGGAGCAATTAAGCAGTCAGGATTATATAACAAGGTTACAATTGAAGAAGAAAATGCAGGCCTTCACTTTATTTTGGGAATTAGTGACAATGTAAATCCGAAAAGATTTCAGAAAATATTAAAAAATAATAATATTAATATTTCTAGTGTGTCAGATTACTGCTATAATAATCCTGAAAAATTTAATCACAAATTTATTATAAATTATTCGGCAGTGCCACAGGAAAGTTTGGAGAAAACTCTTGCAATAATGAGTGAAGCATTAGACAAAGCTTCTTTATAAAATTGGAAGGATGGAGAATTGATTTGAATAACTATAATGGAATAAAAGATTTTAAAATAGATATACCGGATTCGGTTAAGCTTATAATAGATGTACTTGAAAAAAACGGATATGAAGCTTTTGCAGTAGGTGGATGCGTTAGAGATACAATTCTTAACAGAAAACCACAGGATTGGGATATTACTACATCAGCACTTCCTAATCAGGTAAAAGAACTTTTTAATCGAACCATTGATACAGGAATAGAGCATGGAACTGTAACTGTCATGATGAAAAGAGTAGGTTATGAAGTTACTACTTACAGAATAGATGGAGAATATAACGACAGCAGACATCCTGACAGTGTAGAATTTACGGTTAATCTTATAGAAGACTTAAAACGAAGAGATTTTACAATCAATGCCATGGCATATAATCCGAATGTAGGATTGGTTGATGCATTTGGTGGCATAGATGACATAAAGCATAAAGTTATAAGATGTGTAGGACTGGCAGAGGAAAGATTTACGGAAGATGCTCTTAGAATATTAAGAGCAGTAAGATTTTCCGCACAACTTGGATTTGATATTGAAGAAGATACAATGTTGGCAATTAAAAAACTGGCTTCAACTCTTGAAAAAATCAGTGCTGAGAGAATACACGTAGAACTTGAAAAACTAATATTGTCTTCTCACCCTGACAAATTAATTACAGCATATAATGCAGGTATCACCAGGATTGTTTTACCTGAGTTTGACAGAATCATGGAATGCCAGCAGAATACACCATACCATATGTACAATGTGGGAGAACATACAATAAAGGTAATGGAAAATGTTCCTGCCACAAAAGAAATGCGATGGGCAGCATTATTACACGATATGGGAAAACCAGATTCATTAACATATGATAAAAAGATACCGGGAAAAACCCATTTTTACGGACATGCTCATATGGGAGCAAAGATGGTTTCACCAATTCTTCGAAGACTGAGACTTGACAATAAAACTATCAAGACAGTTACAAGATTGGTGGAGTGTCATGATGACAGACCGGTTTCTGATGGCAGAACCCCCAAGAAAGTAAGGGAAAGTGTAAACAAAATCGGAAAAGATATTTACCCAATGTATCTTCAACTTACCTATGGAGATTTTCAGGGAAAAAGTTCATACGGAAAGGAAAAAGGATTTGACGATTATCTTTATGTAAAAGAACAGTTTGAGTACATTATGGACAATAATATTTGCACATCAGTAGAAGAACTCAATATATCAGGTGGTGATCTTATAAATGCAGGTTGCCAGAAAGGTGAAATTATTGGAAAAATTTTGAACAATTTACTTAGCAAGGTAATAGACAATCCTGATTTAAATAAAAAAGATACATTATTAGATATTGCAAAGACTATGTTCTAAACCACAAAAGATTCTCATATTTTTAGGTAATGTGATAAAGATATGGGGAGGGGTATAATGAACGAGAAAGCATTAACAGTACTAAGTCAATATGACTTGGATATAAAAGGTACTTACAGGTCCAAAGGAAACTATGGATGTATTACTGACAATGGAAAATATATATTGCAGGAATACAATTATAGTAACAAAAAGATGGACACGTTAAGTACCTTTTATGATTTCCTTGAAAAAGGAGGGTTTGTAACTGACGGTGTTGTGAAAAACATAGAAGGAAACTGTGTATCAATTAGTGAGGACGGCTATACATATATATTAAAAAAGTGGTTTGATGCAGAGGAGTGTGGCAATACCAATGAAACACAATTGATTATGGCTGTAAAAAATCTTGCCGAGTTCCACAAACTGACAGAAAATACAACAAACTTAAATATAGAGGAAAATATTCATCCGGGAAAAAACTATAACAAAATATTTAGAAGGCATACTTGTGAAATATTAAACATAAAGAACTATATAAAAAAGAGAAAAAATAAAAACTATTTTGAAATGTACTTAAATAAAATAATAGAAGAGTATTATAATCAGGCAAAAGATGCGTTAAAACTTTTGGAGCAGTCACAGTATAACGAAATGTATGATGAATGCCAAAAAAATAAAACAATAAACCATGGAAATTATAATTATCACAATATATTGCTTAACAAAAACAAGGTGATAATGATAAACATACAAAAACTAAATTATTCCTTGCAAATTCAGGATTTGTATGATTTTTTAAGGAAGGTAATGGAGAAAAATAATTGGGATTTAAAACTTGGAAAAAATATTATTAATGAGTACAGTGAAATAAAACCTATAACAGTGAGAGAGTATGAAGTTTTAAAGGCGTTACTTAGCTATCCTGAGAAGTTTTGGAAAATTATTAATTATTATTACAATTCAAATAAGGCGTGGTATTCAGAAAAAAATGAAGATAAATTGAAACAGTTCAGAAATTCAGAAAAAATCAGATGGGATTTTATAGATAATATATAGAAAAATGGAGATAAAACTGTTTTTATTATTCCATTTATAAAGTGTTTGTGTTATTATGTGAGTTGATTGGTAAAAATAGTGTTGGAGGTTGTTATGAACTATAAAGAGTTATATAATGATTGGCTATCCAATCCATACTTTGATGATGACACAAAGGCTGAATTGGAAGCTATTAAATCAGATGAGAAAGAAATTGAAGATCGTTTCTACAAGGAACTTGAGTTTGGTACAGCAGGACTTAGAGGTGTTATTGGTGCAGGTACCAACAGAATGAACATTTACACAGTAAGAAAAGCAACACAGGGATTAGCAAACTATATTATCAAAATGCATGGCGAAGACAGAGGCGTAGCCATTGCATTTGACTCAAGACACATGTCACCTGAATTTGCTGATGAAGCAGCTCTATGCTTAAATGCAAATGGTATTAAGGCATACGTGTTTGAATCACTTAGACCAACACCGGAGCTTTCATTTGCAGTTAGAGAATTGAAATGTATAGCAGGTATCAACGTTACAGCAAGTCACAATCCAGCTGAATACAACGGATACAAAGTTTATTGGGAAGATGGTGCCCAGATTACACCACCTCATGATGTAGGAATCATGGATGCAGTGTCTGCAATCAATGATTATGGCAAGTTAAAGACTATGTCAAAAGAGGATGCAGAAAAAGAAGGATTATATGTTCAGATTGGAAAGGACATAGATGACAAATATATTGCAGCATTAAAGACTCAGGTAAAAAATGCTGATGCAATTAAAGAAGTTCAAAAGGACATCAAGATTGTTTACACACCGCTTCATGGTACAGGAAATCTTCCTGTTAGAAGAGTGTTAAAAGAATTAGGCTTTGAAAATGTATATGTGGTAAAGGAACAGGAACTTCCTGACGGAGATTTCCCAACAGTAGGTTATCCAAACCCTGAATCACCAAAAGCATTTGAGTTGGCAGTGAAGTTAGGCAATGAAGTGGGAGCAGATTTAATTCTTGCAACAGACCCTGATGCTGACAGATTAGGCGTATACATTAAGGGAAGCAAGCCTGGCACATATCATATTCTTACAGGAAATATGTCAGGATGTCTTCTTGCTGAATATGAAATCAGCCAATTAAAAGAAAAAGGACAGCTTCCAAAGGATGGAGCTTTCATTAAGAGTATTGTTAGTTCAAATCTTGCAAATGACATTGCAAAATATTATCATATTAAACTTTATGAAGTTCTTACAGGATTCAAATATATTGGTAAAAAGATGCTTGATTTCGAAGTAAATCATACAGGTACCTATGTATTTGGATTTGAAGAAAGTTATGGATGCCTTATAGGCACACATGCAAGAGATAAAGATGCCATTGTTGCATCTATGGCACTTTGTGAAGCAGCAGCTTACTACAAGACAAAAGGAATGTCCTTGTGGGATAAGATGAAAGAAATGTATGAGCGTTATGGATACTGGAGAGACGGTGTTCAGTCAATTGAATTAAAGGGAAAAGAAGGTATTGAAAAGATTCAGAATACTCTTTCTCTTATGAGAGAAAACGTTCCTACTAAGATTGACAGATATGACGTTATAAAAGTAAAAGATTATTTGAAAGATACTGCTACAGATATAAAAACAGGTGAAGTTACAACAACAGGTCTTCCAAAGTCAAATGTATTATATTTAGATTTGTCAGAGGAAGCATGGGTTTGTGTCAGACCATCAGGAACAGAACCAAAGCTTAAATTCTACTATGGAGTAAAGGGCAAAAACTTTGAAGATGCAGACCAACAGTTAGAAGAGCTTGGAAACTATATGATAAATATGGTTAATGATATGCTTGCAGAATTATAAAATTAAAGGCTTTAGATTAAACGAATAAAATAATTACACCATAATATATTTTAATAAAGATATATTATGGTGTTTTTTTATGAAGAATAAAATAGCAATATTTTTAGGTGCTGCATTATCTGTTGCAATTTTGTCCTCCTGTGGATATGAAAAAATAAATACACAAAAGGAAAAAGATATGGATTTTACAGTTGTGTCTCAGGGGGAAATGCCTGATGAAGTAAAACAGATTGTGGAAGAAAGAAAGGAAAACGAATTTAAAGTAACATATTCAGACAACAAGTATACGTATATAATTGTAGGGTATGGAAAGCAAAAGTTTAACGGATATAGTATAAATGTGGAAAAACTATATGAAACAAAAAATGCTATTTATGTAAAAACTGTTTTTCAGGGACCTAAAGAATATACAACAAATGAAAGTGTATCTTATCCATATATAGTTATAAAAGTAGAATACAGTGATAAAAATATTATATTTAGTGAATAAAACCTGTGGTAGCTTTCATAGATTATAGATAGTTAATTAGATAGGGGGATTTTTATGGAATTAGAAAAGCAAAATATTCATATGAGCAAAATATTAAAACAGGAAATGTCAACATTCTATGTAGCGTTTGAAAAAGGACTGTCAGATCCTGATGATACAATCGAAAGTATCATCAGTCATAGGGAAATTGTATCTGTAAACAACACACTTATTAGAAACAATCAATTATTTATTAATGGAACAGTGTCCTATGGTATTATGTATTACCCTGAAAAAGGAGAAAATCCGTCAGGAACAGAAGATGAAGTTGATTTTGAGGAATCGGTGAAAATTAATGGTTTAGATGAAAACTGCAATGTTAATATTGGAGTGGTGCCACTGTCTACCACAGTAAGGCTTATTGATAATAAAAATTACATATATAAAATACAGGTTTTGGCAAATATTACCATAGAAAAAATGGAAGATTTGGAATTGGTCTCGTCCATTGAAAGAGAAGATGCAATGAAAAAGTATAATAAGTTAAAAAGTCTTTCTATTGTGGCTAATAAGCATGAAACTTTCAGGATAAATGAAACAGTTTCTTTACCATCAAACAAACCCGCTATTCAACAGGTAATATGGAAGGATGTAAAAATCAAAAGCATAAATACAAGAATGCTAAATGGTTTGATACAGGTAAACGGTGAACTTAAACTTTTTGTTATTTATATTCCTGAAGGAGAAAGGGAAAACTGGCAATGGTTTGATACAACAGTTGGATTTGCAGGAACTATTGACACACCAGAAGCAGCAGAGGAATTGGTGGAGTATATTAATGGGGACATTCATAGCGCAGAAATAGCGGTGGATATGAACCAGGATAACGAGATGAGAGACATTACCATAATGGCAATGCTTAAATTTGGAATAAAAATTTTTCAGGAAAGAGAAAATGAAGTTTTAGAGGATGTGTATTCGCCAAAAGCAAATCTTGTGCCCGATATTGAAACAAAAGAGTATCAAAATCTGTTGGTGAAAAATGAATCAAGAACAAAAGTGGCAGTGAAGATGGACGTAGAAGCCGGAGGGGGAAACATATTACAAATATGCAACAGTGATGCCAAAATAAAAGTTGACAATGTTGTAATAGAAAAAAATGGAATTAAAGTTATGGGAAAAGTTATTGCCGATATTATTTATGTTTCGTCAGATGATGTAAGACCAATATGTAGTAGTAAAAAGGAAATAGAATTTGAACATATCATTGATGCAGAAGGAATTGAAGATGATGACAAATATTATATAGACTGGAAAGTTGAACAGGTAAATGGCAATATGACCAGCACAAATCAGGTAGAAGTAAAGGCAGTGATAGCATTGCAGGCTATGGTAATGAAGGAACAGAAACGAAAATTTATTGTGGAGATAAACGAAAAAGAACCTGATACAGAAAAAATTAATCAGGCACCGTTTTTAAAAGGGTATATTGTAAATCAGGGTGACACATTGTGGAAATTGGCAAAAGAAAATTTCACTACAATAGACAGTATTATGAAAGTAAACGGAATGGAAGATGAAAATATTAAACCTGGTGACAGACTGTTAATTATTAAATCTTGTCAATAAACATTAAAAAAAGTATACTAATTTTAAGAAAATAAAAAAGACTTTCCCATGCGAATGCTATTTTATGGAAAAAACTAAAATACGGTAATAGAATTGAAAAAAGTCTACAACTAATGTAAAAGTTTACAAGTAATGGAAAAGTTTAAAAGTAATGGAGAAGTTTAAAAGTAAAGTGAGGAAAAATGGATAAGTTACAGCTTAAAGCATATGGAAAAATAAATCTGGCATTGGATGTTCTCAGAAAAAGAGAGGACGGTTATCACGACCTTGACATGATTATGCAGATGGTAGATGTATATGATGACATTATTATTGAAAAAAATAATATTAAGGATATTGTGGTTAAAACAGACAAAGCCGTTTTGTCAAATGGAAAAGACAATTTGGCATATATGGCAGCAAAAACATTGATGGATGAGTTTGGAATAAGTCAGGGTGTCATCATTACCATCAACAAAAGGATTCCAATTGCAGGTGGCATGGCAGGAGGAAGCTCAGACTGTGCCACAACTATGATTGGCATAAACCAAATGTTTAATTTGGGTCTCGATAAAAAAGCATTGATGGAGCGTGGAGTGAAACTTGGAGCAGATGTGCCATATTGTATTCTTGGAGGTACTGCCATAGCAAGAGGAATTGGGGAAGTACTTACACCGTTAAAAACACCACCTCAGTGTCATGTAATAATTGCAAAACCACCAGTTTCGGTGTCAACTGCATTTGTTTATGGACACATTAGACCTAACCAAATAAAAAAACATCCTGATGTAGAGAAAATGGTAGAAGCAATCAATAATCAGGATTTAAAAATGCTGGCAGGTCTTCTTTCAAATGTAATGGAAGAAGTAACTATACCGGAGTATCCTGTTATACAGGATATTAAAGAAGTAATGTTGGAAAATGGAGCACTTAATTCGATAATGAGTGGAAGTGGCCCTACTGTTTTCGGTCTTTATGATGACAAAGAAAGTGCTGAAAAAACAGTAGAACTACTTAAGAAAAAACAGTTAACTGAGCAGGTGTATCTTACAAAATTTATTTAAATAAAATCATTTAGAAATTTAAGATATTTGAAACGGTATTTTATAATGGTTTTATATTGAGTACCCCTAACAGATTCTTTTAACTGCTCTTTGGAAGAATCAGGAACAACACCTGTACTTTCGTCAACAAAACATAATGGAGGATAAAGGACACACCACCAGTTGTGTCCTTTTCCAGTGCCTATGTTTATTGTATATGAAGTATATTCACCCTTAGGATATATTACATCGCCATATGTTTTTTTGGGAAAATTATCTTTTCCAAATGTGGAAGTAACAGTGTAATCAAATCCGTTTTCGTCAACTACTTTTTGGGCAACATTCTTGATTCTACCATTGTGTTGGGTAATAAAAAGACTTGTATCCTCAATGGAAGAAAAGTTTTTGGTATTATTATAAATGTAATCAACTACGGCATTTTTTACTTTCATTTTCAGGTTTTGGTCCACTACGGTATCGCTGTTGGCTCTTACATGAAAACGTATGGTGTTTCTGCCAAGGGATTTTGTGGCATTGCTGTATTCAAAATGATAGAACATAACAAAAGACACAATACCCATAAACAACACTATGTATGGAAAAATGATTTTGAAATTCTTATTTATAAGCATATAAACCTCCAAATTTTTATATAAATAAAATAAGTTATTTTAAGAAAAAAATCTTATGATGATTCATGATATTAGTGTAAAGATTTTTTTGCATAAAATCATTATGTCCACGAAAATAACATTTTAATCAATAGTATTGAATATTTACACAATTAAGGTTAAAATAAAGAGACAAAACAGAAGGGTGAGTATTTATGGATAAGTTTAACAACGCTCCTGTAGGAGTATTTGACTCCGGTGTGGGAGGGCTGACAGTAGCAAGAGAGATTACAAGACAGCTTCCAAATGAAAGCATAGTATATTTTGGTGATACAGCACGTGTGCCATATGGAAGCAAGTCAAAAGATACTATTATAAAATATGCAAGACAGATAGTCAGATTTTTGAAAACAAAAGATGTAAAGGCAATTGTAGTTGCGTGTAACACAGCCAGTGCATTTGCCCTTGATACAATAGAAAAGGAACTTGATATTCCTATTATAGGTGTAGTAAAGCCGGGAGCAAAAGTCGCAGTGAAAAGCACAGTGAACAAGCGAATAGGTATTATAGGAACAGAGGGAACCATCAATAGCGAGTTGTATACTGAATATATTCATGGTATTGATCCGGAAGTTACAGTTATTGGCAAAGCATGCCCATTGTTTTGCCCATTGGTTGAAGAAGGAATGCTTCATGACCCTGTAACAGATGAAGTGGCAAGAAGATATTTGGATGAACTAAAGAAAAAGGATATTGATAGTCTGATACTTGGATGCACTCATTATCCACTCCTTAGAAGTACAATCAGAAAGATTATGGGAGAACAGGTCAATTTGGTCAATCCAGCATATGAAACAGCAATCAGTTTAGGTGAGATGCTTAGAAATGATGAAATAAGTGCATCTGCTGATTCAAAACCAAAATATCAGTTTTTTGTAAGTGATGCCGCAGAAAAGTTTAAGGATTTTGCCAATTCCATTATGCCTTTTGAAATTGATGAAACAAGCAAAGTCAATATTGAAGAGTATTAAGGATATTTGCTTACTGACTGTTAGAAATAACGGTTGCGCAGAATCAAAATACAATTTGTAATATTGGATGCAATATACAATGTCAGATGCAACATCACTTTATATGAGAAAAGAAAATGGAGAATATTCATGAATCAAGATGTTTTAATAAAAGTTTGCGGACTTCAGATAGTTGAAGAAACAGGTGACAACGTTGAAGTACTTGCTCAGGGCAAACATTACGTGAAAAAAGATAAACATTATATTCTATATGATGAAATAGAAGATGAAAGTGATTTAAAAACAAGCAATATTATAAAGTTTAATGAGGATGTTGTGGAAATTATCAGAAAAGGTTCTATGGGTGGAAAACTTGTGTTTCAGGAAAATACAAGAAATCAGTCCCTTTACAGCACTCCGATGGGTGATATGTTTATTGAAATATTAACAGAAAATATCACTGTGAATGAAAGCGAAGATGATGTTAATCTTAAAGTAAAATATCAGATATATATAGATGGTAACAAAATTTCTGATAATGAAATTACAATCAATGCCAGAAACCGTTAGGAAAATCAGATGGTAGAAAAAACAGTTAATGAAAAATTAGATACTAGAATAAACGGTTAATGAAAAATCAAATAGTAGTATTAAAGTATTTCTATTAAAAAAATAAGTTAAATAGTAAAATAAAAAGACATTTGGAATACCAAATGTCTTTTTATGTAAATTATTTGTTCTTTTTTCCAAAACGTTTCTTTTTCTTTGGTGGCTCATAAATAGGACCACGAATTCTTTTAAAAGAAGTAATGTAAATACCGCTTACCTTAGCTTTGATTTCCTGTTTTGGAAGGATTGATTCATAAATCTTTGCATCTGCAATAAGATTCATAACTTTAGGACCGGCTTTAACCTTTACAATAGGTAATTTTGCACGTCTTGCATATTTTGGAGTCTGCTCCATAACAATGCTTGGAAGACCTGCGTCTTTTAACTTTAATTTTTTCTTGTCTAAAACAAATAAACTGATAACCTGTGAATTCTCCTGTAAAGTTTTTTCCTGCTCAGCCTGTTTTTTCTCAGCTTTTCTTCCAAAAATATATAACGCAATGACTGCAGCTAAAAGTATAACAGCAATAACTATAAGTACAATAGACACAGCACCAAGCGCTATCAATGGTGTGTTAGTAATCATTTTAAACCTCCATATAAACTAATCTCGTGTTATTCTATCATTTAATAGAAAAAATGACAATCCGTTTGTTTTGATAAAATAAAAATCAATTATTGATTTGACAATTCTTTTACCTGTTCCCTAACTAAGTCTGGTAAAGATTTTTGCTCTGCTTTTGACATTTCGGAAGTATAAACAGGTTTTCCAAAATTGACAATGACTTTTCCTGATTTGATAATAGGAAAATGATTTTCTAATATGTCAGATGTTCCCTGTATGCCTATTGGAATAATAGGTGCCTTTGCCTTGGTGGCAATTTTAAAACCACCGTCTTTAAATTCGGCAAGTTTGCCGTCCTTTGAACGTGTGCCTTCAGGGAAAAGAAAAATAGATATACCGTTTTTAATCTTTTCAGAAGCTTCAAGTACTGATTTCAGCCCCTGACGGGGATCTTTTCTGTCTAAAAAAATGCAGTTTACAAAATACATCCACCAACTTAAAAATGGGACTTTTTTAATTTCTTTTTTTGCGATATATCCTGTAGGTCTTTTCATAAGTGGATAAGTAACAATTATATCAAAGAAACTAATATGATTTCCAACAAAAAGAACAGCCTGATCATCGGGAATATTATCAAGACCGTTTACTTCAAGTTTTACACCGGAAATAAAACCAATAACTTTTAATCCCCATTTTACAATAGCGAGACTGCTTTTGTTTCGTGCGTCCATATTGAATTTTTCCAAAATCAGTTCAAATAACTGAACAGGGATAGAAACTATAAAATATATAGTAAGAAAAATAAATAATAAAATTAATCTAATCACTTCTAAAATGCCTCCTGAAATTTTTCATATGTATTTTACCACATTATTGGAATATATTGTACTAATTATTATAAAATATCAATGTAGGGACTGCGCAGGAACTATTCACATGGACAAGGGGAGAACATTTGTAGAATATATACAGTATTCAACACATAAAATTGGTAATTTTGATAAAAGTAATAATAAAATTGTTTTTATTTATTGAATTACAATATTGTTCGTGATATAGTTACCCTAAATAGCGATAGTTCGCGTTTTTATTTAAGAGGAGGATAATTAAAATGAAGACATTAAAGAAATTTGCAGCAGTTGTTGCTTCTTTAGCACTTACTGTTGGTATGTGTGTCAATGTATTTGCAGGCTCAACATGGGGTGACTACATTGGATTCGATGGAAAACCTGGACATACATGGTACGAAGCAGCAGACGGAAAGTTTACACAGAATTCAGACACATCTTGGACATGTAAGATGAAGACAATCGGCTGGGGCGGCGTTTGGGGCTGTCAGGTATTCCAGGATTCTTCAAAGGGCAACGGAAGCGTTGATATCAAAAAAGGACAGGAATATCAGTTAAAGTGTACATTAAAGTCAAGTGATATGGACAAATGGATTGTAATTAAGGTTGCAACAAAGGAAAACATTGCATTTGCAAAATGGGTACAGTTAAAGAAAGGTCAGTCAACAACAATTGACGAAACTTTTACAGCTAAATGTGACGCAAATTCAATCTACTTTGGTTTAGGTGGTGACTTCGGCGATAGAGCAGATGAAAAAGATCTTTATACATATGCTGAAGGCGGACAGAAATCAATTAGTGATGGTGATGGAGAAGCAGCAGCAAAAGGTACAACAATTACATGTACAGGATATTCACTTGCATCAACAGCAGCAGGCACAGATGCAAAAACCGGTACAAGCAGTGGTTCAGCATCAACACAGACTACAACAGTAAAAACTGGTGATTTCACACCTGTAGCTTGTGGAGCAGCAGCAATTTTAGCAGCAGCAGCAATCGTTGTATTCTCAAGAAAAAGAGAAAATGACTAAAATTCAGCCATGCACAAAATAAAAAAACTACGTCCAAAAGAATGCTCGCATTCTTTTGGACGTAGTTTTTTTATTTTGTATTTGGGGAACCCAAATCAGCGAGAAGAAGCGAAGCGAAATCGAGCTGGTATGGCTGAATTTTACTTTGGTTGTATTTGGGGAACCCAAATCAGCGAGAAATAATAAATAACCTCAGTGCAGTAAAGTGACAAAAACACAATATATAGTTATAGTGAATAAAGTGATATACATGCTACTGATAAAAATAGTCAAAAAAAACAAGGAGTGTTATGTAAACAAGTAAATCGTATTGTTAAAATGCAACAATAAAAAAGAAACTAAAATCGTTTTTTCTTGTTGATTTGTACATATTGATGTGATAAAATCGTTTATAAGAATATCACTATGTGAATTCTAATGTAGGTGAAAAGATTTTTTCAGATAAGGAGGATGATAAAAAATGAAAAAATTAGGCCGTAAAGCATTAGCTTTATCACTATCAGTCGCAATGGGAGCATCAATGCTCTTAACAGGTTGTGGCGGCGGCTCAGACAAGAGCAGCGATACTATTAACAGTCCTGAAGATTTAGGAGTAACAACAGGATTGGACAAAGACACAAAAGGTGACATCTCTATCATGGTATGGTCAGGAGATGGAAATTATTACGAAGATATCGGAAATCCGGATAGTGCAGCCGGAAAAAAATTATCTGATCCAAAGAACATTACAGCAAGTAACGTGGCAACAGTTTATGCTGTAGCACAGAAGTTCCATGAAGCTTATCCAAATATCAAAGTAAATCTTTGGTCAAAGAGTGGTGATCCAGATCAGTACAACACAGCTACATGGGAAGAAGAAATGGAAAATTTCAAGGCTAAATATAAAAAGTACCCTGACATCTGGGCATCAACAGACGTGCCTGGTGATGTAAAGAAAGGTTTAGTTGCAGATTTGTCAGCATACTCAGACGATGAAGTATTCAAAACATACAATAAGTCACTTATGACAAGTTTGAATTATGACGGATTCCAGGCAGGACTTCCATCATACACTATCCCTTGGGGTATTTGGGTTAACAAATCATTGGCAGAAGACAACAACATCAGTGTTCCGGACCCTGATTGGACAATCGATGACTTTACACGTTTTGTTTCAAAGGCAGATGGAAAGAATTTCTGGGGAATAAAAGGTATTCCGGGTTCAATCATTGATATTGGAAACAACTGCATTACAAAGATGATTAAAGAAAAAAATAAGGTTGACTTAAACAACGAAGAAGTAAAATCATTATTAAGCTATATTCCAAAGTGGTCAGACCACACAATTGATTCAGCAGAAGGTGCCGGTACATTGACAAAAGAAGTAGTTCAGGAAAGTCAGGCATATTCATGGTATTACTTCACAAACAACAGAACATTAGTAAATGTAACAGATCCTTGGTTCTTAACAGCAGGAGCTGATTCATCAGCAAAAGAAAGTGCTGCTTACATCAAGGCAACAGATTGGGATTACTACCCATTCCCATCAACAAAATATACAGACAATACTGTAAAAATCGTTATGGATCCAATTTGTATACATAACTATGCAGCAGATGATGGAAACAAAGAGTGGAGCGATGAAGAAAAACAGAAACGTGATGTTTCTTACACATTTGCAACATTCTGGACAGCATCAACTGTAGCTAAAAAAGCAATTTACAACCAGAAGTTCTCAGAAAATGGTGAAATTAAAGTGGCAGCAGGTGATTCATTCCCAGTAGTTACAGGCAAGGCTTATGATGAACAGATGGATCTTTGGAACAACTTACCAGCACATAAAGTTTACAAAGACAAAGCAGGTTTCCAAGCTGTATTAAAGATTTGGGAAGACAGTGAAAACAAAGTTTGGGATTACAGTGACAAGTGTTGGACAAGCAAGGTTACAGACTCAAACGGTGAAAAGAAAGATACATTATATGAATGGAAGAACAACGGTGATGAAAAAGTTGCCGGAGCTTGGCCGGGAGACAAAGACTGGGCAGATAACGTAAAAGCTAAACTTGCAGATTGGAATACAACAATCAACAAACGTATCAGCACAGCACAGAACCAGCTTAAGAAAGCTTTGAAAGAAAAGTATGGCATGAATGTTAAATAAGTAACACTACAATAAATCACATACACAATTACGGGACTACACAAGGGTAGTTCCGTTTTTGTGAAAGAAAGGACAACAATGAAAAAGAAAATTATAACTAGCATAATAGCCATAGTATGTGTCATTGTTGCAGCCGTACTTTTATCACAGTTTGTATTTAAGACAGAAACAACTCACATCAAAGATGTTGACAATGATAAGTTTGAAAAAGCATACAACTTACTTTCTAAATCATATCTTGATGATGGTGAAGAAGCAGAAGTGTATTACACTGACTTTATAAAGAAATACACTACTATAGGTCAGGGAACACATAAAGCTACTTTGAAAGATGGAGTGGATACAAACAAATATTACAATGCTAAAAAGCAGAAGAGTGCGGATGACACTACACCTGAATCTGTAAAAGATTACAATTCAAATATTATTGAACTAGATTATACAGATAAGGCAGAATATACAGTTAACGTAGATAAAGAAGGTTTATACTATGTTAATGTTGACTATATGTCAGTAGGAGAGTCATTATCAGATTACACTGTAAAAATGGCTATTAATGGAAAACAACAGTATTCAGAAATGAACACAATTGCATTGCCAATATTATGGTCTGACGCTGAAGATAATTCATATATAAGCAGTGATGCAAAGAAAAATTTTCCACTTGATAGTTATGGTGATGAAATGGCTCCTAGCCAGAATAGAATTCAAAAGTGGACAAATACATATTTGTACAATAATACATATGTTTCAAGTGCACCGCTTAGTTTCTATTTAAAGAAAGGCACAAACAAAATAACTATCGAAAATGTATCATCAGGTGGACTTGCACTTGGAAAACTTGTCGCAAAGGAAGCAAAGACAGATTCACAGTCATATAAAGAATATAAATCACAGCACAGTGATGCTGAATTGGTAAAAGACAGTGATGATGCACTTCAAATAGATGCGGTTTACTATTCACAGAAAAACTCAACAGATGCTGTGTATGGTTCAGACGCAAATACTTCACTTACAAGATTCAACATAGATCATGAAAAATTAAATACTTTACAGTGGAATGCTGCAGGTATTGAAACTACATATACAATAAATGTTAAAAAGACAGGAAATTACCATATTACTTTCCATTATGACAATGGTAAGAAAGAATTCCAGGCTTTTGAAACAATCAAGGTAGATGGACAGGTACCTTTTGCAGAATTAACAAATTATGCATTTGATCCTGTATCTTCCGGATATGAAAATGAAACATTGTCAGATAAAGATGGAAATGCATATGATATCTACTTAACAGAAGGTAAGCATACTATTTCTATCAAACAGGAAAATGAGCCGGTTATGGAAGCATATAGATATGCGTTATTACTACAGCAGCATCTTACAGATTTTACACTTGAAATCACAAAGATTACAGGTAGTGATGTTGATAAAAACCGTAACTGGAAAATGACAAAATACATTCCGGAAATTCCTTCATACTTAGAAGCGTATGAAACAGTAATACATCATATCAGATATATGCTTCAGGATTATTGTCCAAATGGAAATTCAGGAGCCGTACTTGCATACTTAGATGAAGCAGAACAGTTTATTAAGGATATTAAAAAATACCCTGATGAAATTGCCCTTCATACAGAGTCATTAACAGGAGCTGATAACTCAATTCTTGTATCATTAAGTAACTTCACAACAGAAGTAACATCAAATGAATTTACATTAGACAGAATTTATATATCAGGTTCTGATGACCAGATTGAAAAACCAAACCCATCTGCAGCAAGTTCTCTATGGACTTCTATTAGAACACTTGCCAACACATTTACATCTGACAAGTATTCTACAGGGGCAGAACAGGATAAGGATACATTGACAATCTGGGTAAACAGAGCTATCACTCACGTAGATTTATTGCAGAAGATGGTAGATACAGAGTTTGTTCCTGCATACAAGAAAAAGACAGGCAAAAACATTAAGGTTAAAGTATCTACAATGCCTGACGTCAGCAAATTAACATTGGCTATTGCAGCAGATGAAACACCTGACGTAGCATTGGGACTTATGTCATACGTACCATTTGATTTGTCAAGCCGTGGAGCTTTATATGATTTATCAAAATTTGATGATTTTTGGACTGTTGCAAGAAGATTCCCAACAGGTTCTTTTGTATCATATGTATACAATGAAGGAATGTATGCAATACCGGAAACAACAGACTTTAATGCTATAGTATATAGAAAAGATATTTTTGACAATTTAGGATTGAAGGTTCCAAGTACTTGGGATGACTTGATTGATATATTACCAACATTACAGAGATATGGTATGAATTTCTATCATAACATTGCACTTGGCGCTACAGGATACAAGTGGTTCTACCAGACATCACCTATGATTCTTCAGAATGGTGGAGAACTTTATGTTCAGAATGAGAATGGCTTGGTAACAACAGGTATTGATTCTAAAAAGTCAGTAAAGGGCTTAACATTGCTAGGCAACTTATTTACTAAGTACTCGTTAGAAACATCAGTACAGACATTCTTCAACTCATTTAGATATTCAACAGATCCAATTGGTATTATTGGAATGGAAGATTACACATTGATAAACAATGGTGCTAAGGAGTTGGACGGAAAATGGGAGATTGCACCATATCTTGGAACAAAGCAGGATGATGGTTCAGTTGATAGAACTTTCGTGGCAAACGGAACAGGTGGAGCAATCTTTAATGCTTCAGATAAAAAACAGGAAGCTTGGGAATTCCTTAAATGGTGGACAAGTAAGGATGTTCAGACAGAATATACTTATACATTACGTTCAACATATGGAAAGACATTCTTCTGGTTATCAGCAAACAAAGCCGCATTGGAAAATAACCCAATGGACGAAGCAGATAAGAAGATTATCACAGAACAGCTTGATTATGTAACAGACGTAACAAGAACACCTGGTCAGTACTTATTAGAGAGAACAATTTCTAATATATGGACGACAATGGTATTCGACGGTACTGCCGGTCAGGTAGCTGTAGACGAAGCGAAGAATGATGTTAACAAGGAAATCGTTCGTAAAATGCAGGAACTTGGATATTATGATGAAAACGGTAAGATGGTTAAGAAGTTCAAACTTCGCGGATACGATTGGATAAAACAAAATCAGGATAAAGCGAAAGCAAATCCGGAAGAGGAGGTAAGCAATGACTAGTACAGCCGTAGCAGAGCAAAAGCCTGTAGTTGAAAGAACTAAAAAGAAATTTTACAAAACTGAAGGCTTTCATTCATTTTTATTATTACTTCCTTATGGATTGTTATTCTTTACATTCATATTGCTACCTATCATTATTGCGATAGGATTATCGTTTACATATTTTGATGTAATTAATACACCAAAGTTTGCAGGAATGAACAATTACATTACTCTTCTTACAGGGGATGAAGTATTTATGAAATACGTATTACCAAACACAGTGCTTTATGCTTTGGTAGTAGGTGTAGGCGGATACGTATTATCATTTATTATGGCATGGATTCTTGCTCAGGTTACTCCTAGAGCAAGAACACTATATGCACTTGCAATGTACACACCATCTATGTCAGGTCAGGTTATGATTAACGTAATCTGGAAGACAATATTCTCTGGTGATCAGAGTGGTTTGGCAAATGCATATTTGCAAAAACTGGGATTTATAAGCCAACCAATACAGTGGCTGATATCGTCGGATTACTTTATGGGCATTATGATATTTGTATCGTTGTGGTCATCGATGGGTATTGGATTCTTATCTATGTTATCAGGTATTATGAACATAGATCAGGAATTGTACGAAGCAGCTTACGTGGATGGTATAAAAAACAGAGCACAGGAAATTATTTATATTACAGTACCTTCAATGAAACCACAGATGTTATTCGGTGCGGTTATGTCGATTGTAAACGCATTTAACATGGGTTGGATTGGTGTACAGCTTGCCGGAGCAAACCCAACACCGGGTTATTCGGGACAGTTGATTGCAAACCATATTGATGATTACGCATTTGTAAGGTATGAGATGGGTTACGCATCTGCAGTTTCCGTAGCACTTCTTGCATTGGTTTGGGTATGTAGTAAAGTAGCAAATACATTGTTTACAGAAAAAGAAGAATATTAGAAAGGAGGATACATAAATGGCAGGTTTTCAAGGTAACAGAATAAATCCTACAAGATTTTCACGTGGACAGCTTAAGTTCCATGCAATAGCATTTCCTTTATCCATATTTATGATCCTTCCGGTAATATTTATGATAAACAATGCGTTTAAACCATTGGGAGAATTATTTAGATTCCCACCAACATTATTTGTACAGAGTCCAACATTGGAC
>URQO01000001.1 GCA_900550135.1 uncultured Eubacterium sp. | reverse complement strand
CACTCTTTCCCTACACGACGCTCTTCCGATCTCACTGTAAGCACAATTGTAGGAATTCTATTTTGCAAAATAATGTCGGGAAAAACTTATAAATAAGAATTAGAAAAAGCTATAGAAAATATATTTGCTACAATATATTTCTAAAAGTAATTGTATAAGAAAAACCAAAATAAGAATACACAGGGGGAATGTTGAAAAGAAAAATTTTGACATAGAGTAGTGCATAGTATAGAATAAAGTTGTCAATTAGATAGAAATAGTTATGGTCCACAACATTTGTGTGTGGTTTAAGGGAAGTCCGGTGAGAATCCGGCACAGTCTTTCTCTACTGTATAAGGGACGAAAAAGCATTATGTCACGGAGAAATCCGGAAGGCGCTTTAGTAGGTTGAACTTAAGTCAGGATATGTCAACATAACTAACCGGTATTCGTAGGCAAGGCGAAAAGGATATACAAGCCCCTTGAGGGCTTTTTAGTCTTGCAAAAAAGCAGGGCTTTTCTTTTTATCCGGAAAATATCATTGACAGAAGGAGGATAAAAATGAACAAAGTAACAAAAAGGGTAATGGCACTTTTTATGTCACTTACTATGGTTCTTGGAATGATGACTATAGTATCAGCTGATACTCAAAAAACAATCACAGTGACAATGACAATTGAAAGATTTACAATTGGTCAGGGATTTTTGGTTGAACCTACAAATGTAGAAGTAAAAGAAGGTGCAACAGTAAAAGATGTAATGGAAAAATTGGCACAGGAAAAGAATGTGAAAATCAATGCAACATCATCTACATATGGATACTACCTTGATTCAATCAGTTATGCTGACACAGGAAAATTAAATATTCCACAGAGCATTTTGGACATGCCAAGTATTGATGTGGATTATGGATATGGGCCTCAGCATTATGATGCACCAACAAATACAAGTACAAATGCTTTATTTGAAGATGAACAGAAATTAGGTGGTGGTTCATATACAGATTTAGCAGGTTGGATGTATGGTATAAACAATGTAGAGTCATCAGTAGGAATGGATTCACAGCCTGTAAAAGACGGTGATGTAGTAAGACTTCAGTTTAGTGTTTATGCCGGTGGCGCAGATATTGGATTTACAAGCTACTATGAAAATATTGTAAGTGCTAAATTGGCAAATAAAGACGCTTTAATTAAGAAAGTAGCAGCAACTACAGGAAACGATAAGTATGATGCAAAGAGAACTGATGCTATAAAAGTTCTTGAAAAATATGATGCATCTCAGGAAGAAGTTGATAGTGCATACAAAAAATTGGGTGAAGAAGAAACAACAACGCCTGAAGTAACAACTCAGAAGATAAAAGTTAAAAAAGCTACAATCAAATCAGCAAAGAATGTTAAGAAGAATAAAATTAAATTAACAATTAAGAAAGTAGCCGGTGCAAAGGGATATCAGGTAAGATATGCTACAAATAAGAAATTTAAAAAAGCAGTAGTTAAGACTACTACAAAACGAACATATACAATTAAGAAATTAAAGAAGAATAAGACATATTATGTTCAGGTAAGAGCATTTAAAAAAGCAGGTAAGGTAAGAAAATACGGAGCTTGGAGTAACAGGAAACGTGTAAAAATTACAAAATAATATGTAAAATTTACAGATTTAGCAGGAGCAAAAAATGGTTATAAATAAGAAAGATAACAAAATTTATAATATATTTTTTAAAACATTACTACTTATTGTAATGGCAGTTATGTTCATTACAGTAAGTGGTACTTCTGCCTATGCTAAAACTGTTTTATCAAAAAGCCAGACAAAAAAATATATTGATAAAATAGCTGACTATGAAATAAATAAGGTTACTACCCCGGAATATGGAAGTATAGGCGGGGAGTGGCTCATTATGGGGCTTGCCAGAGGAGAAAAGCTAACAGATGAATATAAGAACAAGTATATAAATAATGTAGTGCAGGTAGTAAAAGAAAAAAATGGAGTATTATCTGACAGAAAATATACAGAATATGCAAGACTTACAATTGCATTGACAGCTATAGGAGAAAATCCAAGAGATATTGCAGGATACGATATTTTAAGGCCGCTGTCACGGCTTGACAATGTAATGGCAACAGGGCTTAATGGACCAATATTTGCTCTGATAGCATTTGACAGTGGAAATTACGATATTCCAAATCCTTCAGAGGATTATAGTGGTGAGATAACTACAAGGGACAAGTTGATTTCAATTTTGGTAAATGCACAAAATGATGATGGTGGCTGGGCATACATGGGAGGAAAATCCGATGTAGATATGACTGCTATGGTAATTCAGGCATTGGCAAAATATGAAAAAAGAGAAAGTGTAAAAGAAGTAATAAGGAAAGGTATTAATTATCTGTCAGAAAAACAAAACAACACAGGAGCTTTTTCTACGGCAAAAGTGGAAAATTGCGAAAGTACAGCACAGGTGTTAACAGCAATGTCAGCATTAAATATAAAAGTGACAGATGAGAGATTTGTAAAAAAAGGACATACAGTTCTTGATGGCTTGCTGATGTTTTATGAAAATGGTGGATTTAAACATACAAGCGATACTTATGTAAACCAAATGGCAACAGAGCAGGCAATGTATTCATTGGTTGCATATTATAGAAACCTTGAAGATGAAAATGGTATTTATAATATGAAAGATGTTAAAAAAGTATACAAAACAGCAAAAAAAACTAATAAAAAGAAGAGCACAACCGGAAATACAAAATCAGGCACTAAAAACAAAACTACGGAAAAAGTTGAAAATAGAGGACAAACTACAAATGCTGTAGATAATAAAAATATAAATACGAAAAAAAATAAAAAATTTGAAAAGGAAAAGCAGAATAAAAAAAATCAAAAAGATAATGGTGAAACTGTAGCAAAAAATAATTCTGAAAGTATTATTAGTACAAGTGAAAATATAGCAGAAGACAATAAAAATAAAGAAACAGATGAAAAAAATAACAGCAAAGGAATTATTGCAATAGTTGTTATAATATCCTTGGCAATGGCAGGTGGAATTGTGGCATTTGTTAAAAAGAAAAATATTAAGAAAATATTAAGTTTGTTGTTGTGTATAACCATATTATTTGGTGGATGTGGTAAAGAAGAACCTAAAAATGTTGCCGGAAAATGCACAATATCAGTGGAATGTTCCACAATCAATGATAATCTTAATGAACTTGATAAATCCTTAAGAGGACACATTCCAAAAGATGGAATAATTTTAAAAGAAATAAAAGTCAGTTTTAACAAAAACGATACTGTTTATGATGTATTAAAAAGAGAATTAAAAAATCAGAATTTATTGATGGAAGCTTCATTTACAGGAAAAAGCGCATATGTTGAAGGTATAGACAATATATATGAATTTTCATGTGGGCAGCAGTCAGGATGGATGTACAGCGTAAACGATAAATTTCCGCAGGTAAGTTGTAGCGATTATACAGTTAAAGACGGCGATGTGATAAAATGGAAATATACATGTGATTTAGGCGAGGATGTAAAATAGTGAAAGATGAGTTTGGCAGGTTTCATCCAATTGTAAATTTAATATTTTATGTGGTGGTTTTAGGAATTACCATGTTTCAAATGCAGATAGGAATGGTACTTATTTCCTTATTATGGGCTGTTTTATACTATTTTTGGTTAAAGGGCAAAAAGGGAATTAGGTACTTTCTTTTAGTATGTGTAATTGTAATTTTTTCAGCAGTGATAAACCCTTTGTTTTCTCACAAGGGTTCAACATTGCTTTTTTATATGTTCACGGGCAATCCTGTAACTTTGGAATCCATTATATATGGAATTGTGGCGGCAACTATTATTGGAATTGTATTATTATGGTTTTCAACATTTAACCAGGTAATAAATGCAGAGAAATTGTTGGCAGCCATAGGAAAGGCAATGCCTCACATGGCACTGTTAATCACAATGATTATGAGATTTATTCCCAAATATTCAAAGTATCAAAGAGAAGTTGCACAGATAAATAAATGCAATGAAAAATCGAAATCAGGAAAAATAAAAGACGGATTTAGGAATTTTTCAATTACAACAACCTGGGCACTGGAAACTTCCATATATACGGCAGATTCCATGAAAGCAAGAGGCTTTGGAGCAAAACGTCGCACAAGCTACAGTAATTACAAAATGGAAACAAGAGACTGGATTTTAACAGGGTATATTTTAGTGTTGGCAGCAGTTGTAATAACAGGACTTACAACAGATAGAATGTACACATATTACTATCCGTATTTTGTAATAAAAAATAATGCAATAGGTTATATTTGCTACAACCTGTTATGTATGATACCAATTTTAATAAATATAAGGGAGGAGATAAGATGGCACAGATTGAAATCAAAGATTTAAGTTTTAAGTATAAAATGACTGATGATTATAGTCTTAAAAATGTCTCCCTTAAAATAGAAAAAGGAGATTTTGTTGCAGTTTGTGGTAAAACAGGGTGTGGCAAAACAACATTAATAAAAAGTTTAAAACCTGATATTATGCCTGCAGGAGAGAAAAAAGGGCAGGTGATTTTTCAGGACAAAGAAATAGAACAGTGGGACAATGCTACTGTAAGTAAGAAGATAGGATATGTTATGCAAAATCCTGAACATCAGATTGTAACTGACAAAGTGTGGCATGAACTTGCCTTTGGACTGGAAAATTTCGGAGAAAAATCTAATGCAATCAGGTCAAAGGTTGCAGAAATTGCAGAATATTTTGATATAACATCCTGGTATAACCAGGATACAGAAAAACTGTCGGGAGGGCAAAAGCAACTATTAAATCTGGCAGCAGTTATGGTAATGGATCCTGAAGTGTTATTGCTTGATGAACCAACATCCCAGCTTGACCCCATTGCAGCAGAAAGATTTTTGGACACACTGAAAAAGATTAATAGTGATTTTGGTATTACAGTCATAATTTCTGAGCACAGATTAAACTATCTTTTGTCTATGGCAGATAAAATGCTGGTAATGAATGACGGAAGAATAATTGAAAATGACAATACAGAAAAAGCAGTGGAGAAGGTATTAAATACAGATATTAAATCATTGATGCCTATACCAAGTATTGTGTTTGCTAAAAATAATGGAAAAGGACAGGTTCCAATATCAATAAACCAGGGAAGGAAATGGCTGGAAAATCAGAATATAAAAAATACGGAGAAAATTTCTGAAAGTCAAAATATAAAAAGTGTGAAAAAAGAGCATGAAGCGCAAAATATAAAAAATATAGAAAAAATGTTTGAAAAGCAGGACATAAAAAAACAAAAAATTGACAATAGATTAAAAGTAAGCCTTCAGTGCAAGAATCTTTGGTTTAGATATGAAAAAAATCAGGAAGATGTAATCAAAGGATTGGATTTTAAAGCATATCAGGGAGAGATTATGGCTGTATTAGGTGGAAACGGGACAGGAAAAACTACAACCATAAAGGTGTTGGCAGGACTACTTAAAGCTTATAGAGGAAAAGTAAAGTTAAATGGCAAAATAGGACTGCTTCCACAAAATGCTCAAATGTTGTTTAGATATGAAAGCGTTCAGGAAGAATTGGAAGATGTGGACGATTTACTGATAAAAGAAATGGGACTTGAAGAATTTGCCCGGATGCATCCTTATGATTTAAGTGGAGGACAGCAACAGAAAGTAGCATTGGCAAAAGTATTATCATTAAATCCTGATATTTTGTTGTTGGACGAACCTACAAAAGGAATCGACAATATGTATAAGGAACAATTGGGGACAATGTTATGTAAACTAAAACAAAAAAATAAAACTATTGTTATGGTAAGTCATGATTTGGATTTTTGTGGTCAGTATGCAGACAGATGCGGATTATTTGCCAATGGAACATTAATATCAATAGATGATGCAGATAAATTTTTTAACAGCAACAGGTTTTATACTACAACTGTAGCAAAAATGTGTCGTGGTTTGGTTGATGGGGCGTATAGAGTGGAGGATGTTATATGTTAAGACATTATTATATGGCATCAATTATATTAATAATTCTGGCAATTATTTTATTTGTCTGGTCGTTTGAAAAAAATAAGCCCAAAACAAGAGAAGTTGTATTACTTGCAGTTCTTACAACAATGGCAATTGCAGGAAGACTAATATTTTTTATGACTCCACAATTTAAACCATGTAGTGCGATTATAATTATTACGGGAATTATGCTTGGAAAGAATTCAGGTTTTTTGTGTGGATGCCTTACTGCATTTATATCAGATTTCTTTTTTGGACAGGGACCATGGACACCATGGCAAATGATTGCCTTTGGACTGATTGGAGTGCTATCAGCATTAATTTTTCAAAAATCAAGAGAAAAGTATGCCTACAATAAATTTTTGATAAGTGCATATGGCTTTTTAGTTACCTTTGTAGTGTATGGATTCATATTGGATACGGCAACAGTACTGATGTACACGGAAAGCCCTAAACTTTCCGCATTTATTACAACATATGCCAGTGGAGTATTTTTTAATTTTATTCATGGCTTGTCTACTTTTGTGTTTCTATTTATTCTGTCAGGGGAAATGTTCAGAAAGATAAAAAGGATAAAAATCAAATTTAATATGTATAACTAATAATGTAAAATTTATGAAAAAAAATATTAAAAAATTTAGTTGAATTTGTAATTTGATGGTGTTATTATGTATCGGGTTGCGAAAAATAGCAATTTTAAAATATTTGATGACTAATAGAAAGAAGGCATAAAAATGGAAGAATACGGATATTTGTGGCAATTAGCTTTAATACTTGCCAGTACAAAATTATTTGGACTTGTAACCAAGAAATTCAAAATGCCGCAGGTTGTAGGAGCCCTCCTTGCAGGACTTATATTAGGACCAGCTATTTTAGGTAATTTGTTAAACGGAGTAGTAATCGGAGGACACAATTTAGGTGCATTAACACTTTATCAGACACCGTTTATAGATCATATGGCAGAAATTGGTGTTATTGTTCTTATGTTTTGTGCAGGTCTTGAAACAGACATAAATGAGCTTAAAAAGTGCGGACTTGCATCATTTATTATTGCAATGTTAGGTGTAATAGTTCCATTGATTGGTGGCGGTGCTTTTACATACTGGTTCCTTGAGGAGGGATGGATTGATCCTTCAAAATCTGCATCTTTATTTATGCAGGCAGTGTTTGTAGGTGTTGTTCTTACTGCAACATCAGTTAGTATTACAGTTGAAACATTGCAGGAGATGGGCAAATTAAAGACTGCATCAGGAAATGCAATATTAGGAGCCGCTATTATTGATGATATTTTAGGTATTATTGCACTTACAATTGTTATCAGCCTTGGAGCAAAAGGTGGTTCAGGAAGTGAGGCAACACCACTTGGAATTGTATTACTTAAGATTGTTTTGTTCTTTGTTTTTGTAGCTGTATTTGGATATATAATTTACAAACTTTATAAAAAATGGTGCGAACATGACGGAAAAGGAATGCATAGACATGCTATTATGGCATTTGTTATCTGTCTTCTTATGTCATTTGCAGCAGAATATTTCTTTGGAGTTGCAGATATTACAGGTGCATTCTTTGCCGGTGTAATTATTTCAATGACACAGAAAGATCAGTTTATTGCATCTAAATTTGATGTTATAGCATATATGCTGTTAAGCCCAATTTTCTTTGCAAGCATTGGACTTAAAGTAGACGGAAAAGCTGTTGCAAGTATGAGTCTGTTGATTGTAGTTTACGCAGTTGTACTTACAATCATTGCTATCATTACAAAGGTAATTGGTTGTGGTCTTGGAGCAAAAGTCTGTGGATACAAAAATTATCAGTGTCTGAGAATCGGTGTTGGTATGATTTCAAGAGGTGAGGTTGCACTGATTGTTGCAAACAAGGGTATCGAGGCAGGTCTTATGAGTTCAGAGCTTGTAGCACCGGTTATTATCGTTGTTATTGCTACAACAATTATTACACCAATTATATTAAAACCTGTATTTATGCGTAGCGGAAACAATGGAGTGGAGGTTGTTCAGGAAAGCAAACTTGTAGACAACATTGAACAGAGAAACGAGTTTAATGAATACAGACCAAAAGAGAAATAAAAGAAAAATAAGCTTTAAATAAAATGATTTTGAATGGTAAACATCCAAATCACGATTATAGTGTCGGTAAAAATCAATTCATGTAAGATAAGTTTATGTGATGGAAGTTTTTACGGACACTTTTTTTGTTTTAAACTAAGCACCAATGCATAAGTTATTTTTGTATATTGTATTATGTATTATTTTTAGGAATCATATGGCACGTCTTTTTTTTAGCAATAAATCATATGTTAATAATAAAATACTTGATGGTGTTTAAATGGAAATATTAATAATTGTATCTTCTTTTATAATTCCGGCAATAATGTTTTTTATAGTAGTTTATGGAATGTACAAAAAAACAAATGTGTATGATGACTTTGTGGACGGGGCAATGGGTGGCCTGAAAACTGTAGTAAAAGTAATGCCAACTCTTATTGGGCTGATGGTGGCAGTGGGAGTATTAAGACAATCGGGCTTTATGGATTTTGTTGGAAAGTGGCTTGGAAAAGTGACTGAGCCTTTAGGCTTTCCCGGAGAACTTATGCCGGTAACTATTGTAAAAGCCTTTTCCTCGTCAGCTGCAACAGGTATGGTTCTTGATATTTTTAAAAAATATGGACCGGATTCATATCTTGGAATGGTAACTTCTTTGATGATGAGTAGTACTGAAACTATATTCTATACAATGTCAGTATATTACATAACTGCAGGAGTAAAAAAAACAAGATGGACATTAGCTGGTGCAATTTTGGCAACAATTGCAGGTACAATTGCCAGCGTAATGCTTGCAAATTTAATTTAAATATTTTATATTTTCTGTAGATGAATTGACAGGAAAATGAAAAATGTATTTATAGGAGGAGAGAAATGATTTATACAGTAACATTTAACCCATCAATAGACTACATTGTAACAGTTGATGATTTACAGCTGGGTCTTGTGAACAGAACATCAGAGGAATTGATGTTTCCGGGTGGCAAGGGAATCAACGTATCCATGGTTTTAAGCAATCTTGGATTTGAAAATACAGCCCTTGGATTTTTAGCAGGATTTACAGGTGACAGTGTTCAGAAAATGTTAGAAGAAAATGGTGTAAATGCTGATTTTATCAAAGTAAAAGAGGGAATTACAAGAATTAACGTAAAAATTCGTGCACAGCAGGAAAGTGAAATAAACGGCATGGGACCTGCAATAAAAAAAGAAGACATAGATGCATTATATAAGAAATTAGACACATTAAAAAATGGTGATATATTAGTTTTAGCAGGCAGTATACCAAGTGTGATGCCTGAAACTATGTACAGTGATATTATGGCACACCTTCAGGACAAGGATATTAAGATTGTAGTAGATGCCACAAAAGATTTATTATTAAATGTATTAAAATACAAACCATTTTTTGTAAAGCCAAACAATCATGAGTTAGGTGAAATATATGGTGTAGAACTAAAAACAAGAGAAGATGTAGTTCCTTATGCACAGAAGATGCAAAAAGAAGGTGCAAGAAATGTTTTAGTATCAATGGCAGGAGAAGGTGCCGTATTGGTAGCTGAAGACGGACAGGTATACATGAGTCCATGTCCAAAAGGAAAAGTTAAAAATTCTGTAGGTGCAGGGGATTCTATGGTTGCCGGATTTATTGCCGGATACATGGAAACAGGAAGCTATAAAGAAGCTTTACGTAAAGGATTGCTAACAGGTAGTGCAAGTGCATTTAGTGACAACCTTGCTACAAAAGATGAGGTTGAAGAATTAGGAAAGCACTTCCAACTATAATTTTATACAAAAGAACTTAAAAAGTTCTATATTAATGGAACCTTCAGAGACTCTTGTCACTGATTAAAAGGTTTCATTTGATTAAGAATGACGGTGTTATTCCATAACAGGAATGCACCGTTTTTTTAGGATAATTTTTTGAGTAAATAAAAATTCTAAAAAACCTTCTTAAAAGATTTTTTATAAAGTCCTTTTCTATGAAATTTTTTAGACCAAAATTTAGGAGGGAGTGAAATAAAAAAGAAAATTGCATCGTTATACTTGTATAAAACAAATTGAAAGGAGCAAATACACATGAAAGAATTAAAAAAAGTTTTTTTGGGGATAGCAATGATGCTTTTATGTATTGTGTGCGTAGGACAGGCAGATGTAAAAGCAAGTATGAAAATAAAGCCACTGAAGGTTCAGGTTGTAAAGGCAAAAAAGAAAACTACAATCAAATGGACAAAGCAGAAAAATGTTGATAACTATAAGGTAACAATTTATGGCAGGAACTATACACAGTTTAAATATACCAGTGGAAAAAAATCGAGAGTTACAGTTAAAAATTTTAACAAAAAAATTAACAGAGTTGTAGTTTCAGGTTTTTCAAAGAAAAACAAAATGATTTGCTCGTCATTAATTAAGAAAAATCAGAAGAAAATCAAATTGGACAGACCGGTACTTGTTAATAACGGATATGGTGAAGATTTGAAATATAGAAATTCAGCTAAAAAACTTTGTGTTGGAGTTCTTGGAGAAAATAATGGTGAAGTAGTTGACTGGCCTGTAGAAAAATATATTATTTATAGAAAAGCAGCAGGTGAAAAATCTTATAAGAAGATTGGTGCTTACAACAATGCAGTTTTATCAGACGTTTATGTTGATAAAACAGTAAAGGCAGGAGTGACATATTATTACAAGGCAGTAGCTTACTCAAAGATAAATGGCAAGAAATGCTACTCTCCAAAATCAAAAGCCGTAAAAATCAGAGCAGTAGATTTGACAGCAGATTATAGCGTTGAATATATTAAATCAACAGAAAACACAAAAGGTTATCTTGATTTAAAAATTACAGGTAAAGAAACATTTGGAGACATGGTTTTCAAAAAAGTAAAAGACAGTAAATTTGTTTATTCAGAAGAAGACAATAACAAAAATACAATTTCTGCTGAATTATCATTAGACTATGTAAGTGTAGATGGAACTACATGGGCAGAAGTTACTGAAAAAGGATACACACTTAAAGCCGGACAGTCAGTATATTTAAGATTTAAGGTAACACCGGCAGAAAACAAAACAGTAGAAGATTATCATTTTGGAAGCCAAGAAATAAAAAATGCACAGATTGAAGTTCCTGAAGCCAGCGTAGAATATTACGGTTCAGGAATTGGTAATACAGAAGCAACAATTGATTTGTTAAAGAATACTATGAGTGTATACCAAAATTGGGATTAATTAGAAGATAGCTTAAAGTCATAATCACAGTTTAATCAGTGATGTGATTGCCAATATAAGGGGTGTTATGGGCCAGCGTCAAAAGACGCTGGCTTTTAAATGAAGAGGTAAAATAAAAAGTGATGGAAAGGCTTAGAAAAACAATAAAAAGTTGTATTTAAACAGAAATTAGTCTGAACTTAAATTATAAAAATGTTTAATCCACTTTCTTGCAACATCAAAAGATGTTGGTCCCATTGCCAAAAAGGCATCGTGAAATTTTTTGATTTTAAAATCAGCACCAATGTTTTTCATTAAATCATTTCTTAAATTGATAATTTCCAGATAACCAACATAATATTGGAGATAATTGGCAGGCTCTTCTATAACCGCTTCATAAATTGATTTTTGAACTTCTGTATCTTCAACACCATAATTATTCAAAAATTTATATGTTTTGCTTCGGTTCCATCCCTCGTAGTTTATGCCAATATCGCATAAAGAGTACAAAGCAAGAGAAAAAGAAGTGTTACAGGAAAATAAATTGGCCAATTGCTCATTATTGTATTGATATTTGTATGAAAAAAGTTCAGCGTAAGTAGCCCAGCCTTCTGAATATCCACCAAAATTTACAATATGTCTAATAGGCATAGGATTGGTGGAAGCAAAAAAATCTGACTGGTACATATGTCCCGGAACCCCCTCATGTGCAATGGTTGAAAAAAGGTTTTGCCCGTTATTTTTTGAACTGTTATTTATATAAATGCAGTTTCTGTTGTTGCTGTCGATAGGTGGTGACAGATAAAAAGCAGGGCTTAAATAGTTTTCCAAACTTTTATCTACATATTTAATAGAATAATTGTAGTGATTCTTAATTGTGAAATCTTTAGAAGCTTTTTTGATTAATATATTAAGTGAGTTTTTCACATTGTCGTTGCGTTCTTCTTTTTGCTCAAACTGTTTTTGCAATTCAGGATTTACATTTAGCAGGGAATACATGGTACGCATATCTTTAGCAAGCTGTTCCTGAATAAGTGCTTTAATTTCCAAAACATTGCGGCTGCTACCGGTGTAAGATTTAACCAGATATTCGTAGTATTCCCTGCCGTTTTTTATATTTGAAAGGCCACCGTCATTTTTACAAAACCCTTTTTGGTTAAGGTCTGTAAGGGTAACAATAATATTCTCATATCCGGGATAAATACTATTGAGTATAATCCTTTCGTTCTGGTTAATATACTGCTCCTTTTGTGGGTTGCTAATAAAGTCTACAGACTGAAGTCTGGTTTTAAATGAGGTATATAAAATATTATCTTTGGCAGATTTGTTTCCAATAAATTCTTTACATTGGTTAATAATCTTTCCACAGCAAAAAGAAGATATAAAGCAATTGTTTTTTGCTTTTAATTTTTGAAACTCACAAATTTGTCCATAATAATCTTTCACCTGAGACAACAACTTTAAATATATATCTATATCTTTTGAGCAGTTAAAAGAATATTCGGAAAATAAAACCGGTAACTGTGCCTGCAACCCGGTGGTTGGGCTTAGAACCTCCGAACATAAACACAAATCTGAGAAATCAAGTTGCGTTTTAAAAGAACTCATTAATGTGTCGTAAGTAAGTTTTTGACTGTTATAGAGTTTACTGTAATCAAATGTTTTCAAATAATTAATCTGATTAATGTAGTAAGTCTGGCTGGTTTTCATGGATTTATAACTATAATCTCCAAGGGTGGGGGAGTCAGATTTAATATTATAATCCTTAGGGTGATCCAAATAAAAGTGCATACTTAGGTAGTCTTCTGACAGACTTGAAGAAAAAAGTTCTTTTGTATAAGTATCAAATTCATATTGGGTGTTATTGGTATATGTAGTAGTTTTGTTTTTTGGAGAAGATAGAAAAACAAAATAAATGGCAGAAACAAAAACTACTAAAAGAAAGGCAATCCACAAGAAAATTTTTTTGTTTTTCAGATTGTGAAATTTTTTCATTTGAAACTCCTGAAAAGAACTATTATTATAAAATATAGTAAAAATCATAAATATATGCTTTTTTATTCAAATATGGTACAATAGTGTATTATATTGTTATCACCATGTGTAAAAATTTAGTAATTGAGAGGTAAATATGGAAGTATTAATGTTAGAACCAGTGTTTAAGGACGCTATATGGGGAGGACAACTCCTAAAGAATTTTGGATACACTAAGGCAGGAGACAATGCAGGAGAATGTTGGGGAATCAGTGCCCATCAAAACGGAGACTGTACAATTAAAAATGGAGAGTTCAAAGGAAAGACACTGTCATGGTGTTTTGAAAATCATAAAGAATTGTTTGGAAATATTGAAGACAAGGTATTTCCATTGCTTGTTAAAATCATTGGAGCTGAAGATGATTTGAGCATTCAGGTACACCCAAATGATGAGTATGCAGCAGTTCACGAAAATGGAGCATTAGGAAAAACAGAATGTTGGTATATTCTTGACTGTAAGGAAGATGCCACAATTGTTATTGGACATAATGCAAAAGATAAAAAAGAACTTGAAGACATGATAAGAAATGAAAAATGGAATGATTTGATTAGAGTTATTCCTATCAAAAAGGGTGATTTCTTCCAGATTAATCCAGGATGCCTTCATGCAATAAAGGGTGGCACATTGCTTATTGAAACACAGCAAAGTAGTGATGTAACATACAGAGTATATGATTATGACAGAATTCAGAATGGAAAGCCAAGAGAGCTTCATATTCAGCAGAGTATTGATTGCATTGAAGCACCACACAAGGATTATGAGGGTGAAAGAGTAATAAAAAAATATCCTGAAATGGTTAGTGAGACATTAGTGTCATGTCCATTTTATACATTGGAGAAATGGAATCTAGACGGAACATTTGAATACAATATGGAAAAGCCTTTTGTCAATGTAAGCGTAATAGACGGCGAGGGAATGGTAGACGACATTGAACTGAAAAAAGGGGATCATTTTATTATTCCGTCAACAATGGATGAATGTATATTTAGAGGAAAAATGACAGTGATGGTTTCTTACTGTTAAATAATAAAAAAGGTTGGAGAAGGTATGTTATCAGAGAGAGGACTTCAGATAATTGAAAAATTAATTGACAACAATCGGGTACCTATTACATCAAAGACGTTAGCATTATATCTAGGGGTGTCAGAACGAAGTGTAAAAACTTATATAAAGGAAGTTTCAGATTTTTGCAGTGATCATAATATGATTTTGGAACGAAAGCCCGGTATTGGGTTCGTTGCCAATTTTACAGATGAACAGATTGCAAACATAAATGGTCTGAAAAAGGAAAAAAAGATAGTGATGTCCAAGCGACAAAGAATGGGATATATAATGTATATTTTGTTAAGTGGCTGGGATACATACACGCTGTCTCTATTTTCTGAGGAATTAAATGTAAGTAAAAAGATGATAGGTGATGATATTAATTCTATTTCAAAAGAACTTAAAAAATATGGAATTAAAATTAACAGGGTTGCAGGTCACGGAGTTTTTATTACAGGAGATGAGTTTTCAATAAGAAAGGCAATGAAAACCTGTTGCACATACGCTATTGGAAACAAAAATATTACTGAAACATATGACTACCGACTGAATTTGGAAGAAGAGGAATTGTGGATTAACAATTTTGGTCAGGACAACTTCCAAAAAGCTGTAGAAACAATTCATGAAGTAGAGAAAAAACTAAATGTGGTCTACACAGACTACAGTTTTAGAATGTTGGTGGAGTATCTTGCCATACAGCTTTTTAGAACGCGAATGGGCAATGATATAACAGAAAGTATCACAACAGACAAACCGGATGTATCAAATCAGGAGGTGCTGAATGTTGCCGTTGAAGTAATGGAACAACAGGGAAAAATCAGTCTAAATGAATTTGAGCGTCAGTATATAGAGGTCCTTTTTGCATCGGCAGCAGTTCAGTCTAATGAATCAGGGAAAATGACTAGAGGAATTTTGAAACAGACTGAAAAATACGAAGATGCATGTATGGACATATTGGATTATCTTTCAGAGATTCTTAATGTAACACTTACAGACAATGAACTTTTAAAGACAAGTTTGGAAGGCTTTCTTCCCGCGTCATTTATAAGAACTGCTTACGGAATTGAAGTTATGAATCCATTTTTAAGCGATATTAGGGAGATGTATTCAGGTATTTTTGCAACATGTTTTACTCTTGGAAAGTTCTACGAAGAATACAGCAGGGCAATACCGACAGACCATGAAATATCATTTATTGCACTGTTTTTAGGTGGTGCTTTGCATAGAAATGTACAGAATGTAAAGGCCGTGCTTATTGGAACAAGTGGAATTGCAGCAGCCAACATTGTGGCAAGAAAAATCGAAAGCAAAATTGGAAATATAAAGATTGTAGCAATATTATCTTCTGAAAAGATAAATAACCTTGATGATTACGAATTTGATATTATACTTTCTATGCTTCCAAATTTTAAATATGACAACAAAGTTGTTTATATTTCGCCAATTGTAAGTAAAACTGATGAGAAAAACATCAATGACGCATGTTTTGAAACACTTTCACAGCCACATATGGAAAAGGATGATTTCTCTAACATGATTGACGAAGAACATATTATGATAGTAGATGAAAAGGCCGACAGAGACATGGTGTTGATGGAGGCATGTAAGCACTTATACAGAGACGGATATGTTAAGGCAGACTACTATTATGATGTTATAAAAAGAGAAAATATTGAGTCTACGGCAATAGGAAATGGGGTTGCCATACCACATGGAATGCCTGAAAATGTTATAAGACCAAAGGTGTATGTAATAAGTTTAAAGACACCGCTTAACTGGGGTGGAAAGATGGTAAGTTTTATCTTTTTACTTGCACTTAACTTTAATAATATTAAGACTACAAGAGCATTTTTCGCTGATTTTTCAAGGCTTGTCAGTGCTGAAGAGAAATTAGCGAAACTAAAAAAACTAAATAGTTCTTTAGAAATTGAAGAAAATTTAAAGGAAGAATTGCATTGGATATAAAAAATATTGTATTTTTAAAAATGTTTCAATGCCCTTTCAATTAAATGCTTGTTGAAAATTGCACTAACTTTAGTGCAATTTTCTTTTTTTGCACTAATTGAAAAATTTTTTTATTACAGATAGAATAAAGTCACACAGAGGTGATAATTTAAGTTAAAGGAGGATATGATTTTGGCTAAAGAACTTATGAACGAAGCTATCGTAATGTTTGATGTTGATGCAAACAGTGCTGAGGAGGTTATCAGACTTATCGCTGATGCAATGGACAAAGATGATAGACTTTTTGACAAAGAAGGATATGTGGCAGACGTTTTAGCAAGAGAAGCAAGCTCAAGTACAGCAGTTGGATTCTCAGTTGCTACTCCACATTCAAAGTCAGTACACGTAAAGGAACCATCACTTGCATTTGTTCGTCTCGCAAAACCTATGAAGTGGGATGATTCAGAAGAAGTTGATATGGTTTTCCAGATAGGTGTTCCATCACCGGGACAGGGTGACAGACATCTTGAAATTTTAGCAGGCTTGTTCAGAAAAGTTATGCATGATGATTTCAGAGAACAGCTTGCAAACGCTAAGACAGCAGATGAAGTTATAAACTTAATCGGAGCTGTATAAAAAAACAATTTGTGAAGGAGAAAGTTATGAAAGAGTTAGTTGATATTTTAAAACATACCAAAACACATCTTATGAATGGTGTATCATACATGATTCCAGTTGTTGTTGGTGGTGGTATTTTAATGGCAATCGCCGTTTTATTGACAGGTGAAGGAGCAGCTCCAGGATGGGGTTCAGGTATTCCTTATTGGTTATGGACAATCGGAGTTGATGCACTTGGATTAATGTGTCCTGTATTCGCAGCATACATTGCTTATTCAATCGCTGACAGACCTGGTATTGCAGTAGGTATGGCAGGTGGATTTATGGCATTGAACATTCCTACAGGTTTTGAAAACGGTGTTGTTACAACAGCATCAGCCGGATTTATCGGAGCAGCTATTGCAGGTTTGATTGGTGGTATTATTGCACATTACTTAAAGAAGATTCCACTTCCAAAGTCAATGCAGTCACTTAAATCAATTATCATTATCCCTGTTATTGGTGTATTAGCAGTTGGTATTATCATGTTTGCATGTGGAACACCTATCGCAGCATTTATGACATGGTTAGAAGATGTTATGACAAACATGGCTCACGGTGATCATGGAAACTTAGCACTTGCAGGTATCAGTGCATTAGCTTCACTTATGATTGCAACAGACCTTGGTGGTCCTGTAAATAAAGTTGCTTACTCAATCTTAATGGTAGCATTTGTAGGTACAGGTATCTACACATTCGCAGCTCCAGTTGGTATTGCTATTTGTGTACCTCCAATTGGATGTGGTGTTGCATCATTACTCTTAAAGAAGAAGTTCTCGAAAGAAGAACAGAACGCAGGTATCGGTGCTATAGCAATGGGCTTCTGTGGTATCACAGAAGGTGCTATTTCATATACTGCAGCAGACCCTGCAAGAATGATTCCTATTAATATGGTTTCATCAGCAATTGCTGGTGGTATCGCAGGATTCCTTGGTGTTGGTGCTAAGATGTCAGCTTGTTGGGGTGGTTTAATCGTAGCTCCAGTTATTCAGGGTGAAAGCTTCATGTCAGGTTGGCCACTTTACATTATATGTATCTTAATCGGTGTTGCAATCTACGTTGCACTTTGTGCAGTATTAAAGAAAGATTATGTTGAACACGAAGAAGTAATCGAAGATGTAGATATCTCATTCGAATAGAATACAGAGCTTTAGTTAAAATTAAAAATAAAGGAGAACCACTTTTAAAGGTGGTTCTCATATAAGAATTAAGTGAAAGAGAGTGATTAGATATGAAATTTTTAGCAGTTACAGCTTGCCCATCAGGGGTAGCACATACTTATATGGCAGCTGAAGCAATTCAGCAGGCTTGCGAAAAAGCAGGCGTAGAATGCAAGGTTGAAACACAGGGTTCAATCGGAATTGAAAACGAAATTACAAAGGCAGATGTTGAATCAGCAGATGCTATTATTCTTACAACAGATATGCCAATTAAGAATGTTGAAAGATTTGACAATCTTAAGAAGGTTAAAATTGGTATTAGCCCGGCTATTAAGCAGGCAGATGCTATTGTTGAAAAAATGATAAAAATGCTTCAGGCATAAATAAACAGTTTTAATTTTTAGCCAAAATTATTACGAAGTGAATTATTACTTAGATTACGGTTATGTTAATTACTAAATGGGTTTAGATATACGTAGCTAAAGATAAGGCAGGCTTAACCGCCTGCCTTTTTAAAAAAGAAGGTGAAAAGCTTTTAATAAATTTGAAAGTTTTTTGTGAAAACAATTATATATAGAAAGAAAATTAGGATTTGTATAGGAGGAGATAAAAATGGTAAGCAAGACATTTACAATTAATAACGCAGAAGGATTACACATGAGACCGGCAGGTGTTGTAGCAAAGGAAATGGGAAAATTCACATCAAATGTTACAATCGTATTTGGAGATAAGAGAATTAACGCTAAAAGTCTTATAAATATTATTTCAGCATGCATTAAAATGGGTGCAGAAGTTACTTTTGAATGTGAAGGTGAAGACGAAGAAGCAGCAATGGCAAAGATTGTTGAACTTGAAAGTCAGAATTTTGGTGAATAAGAGGTAAGGCTTATGTATAAGGGTATAGCAGGTTCAGAAGGAATCGGAATTGGAAACGTTGTTATAATTAAAGAACATGAAATTAACATTGAAACAAAGACAATATCAGATACAGATGCAGAAATAACCCGTCTTCAGGATGCAATAGAAAAGTTTGTTGAAGACACAACTAAAATGGCAGAAAAAATGGATATTACCGTAGGCAAGAAAGATGCTGACATCTTAAGAGGTCACATTCAGATGCTTCAGGATCCAATGATAGAAGAACAGATTTCTGCACTTATTGTAGCAGAAAAAGTTAGTGCTGAAATGGCAGTAGATCAGGTTTTAGAGCAGACAGCAGAAATGTTTGCACAGATTCCGGATGAATTATTGCAGCAAAGAGCTACTGACTTTAGAGATATTAAAACAAGAATGGTGAAATTACTTCTTGGTATTGAAGATGTTGATATATCACAGGTACCGGCCAATACAGTATTGGTTGCAAGAGACTTAACACCATCAATGACAGCAGGAATCAATCCTGACAACATTGCAGGTATTCTTACAGAAGTGGGAGGAAGAACTTCTCATTCAGCTATCCTTGCAAGAGCAATGGAAATACCGGCAGTACTTAGTATCGAAAATATTTGCAGTGATGTAAAGAATGGAGATGTAGTTGCAATCGACGGAACAAGTGGTATTGCAATTGTAAATCCTGATGAAGATACAGTAAAAGAATATGAACAGAAATTAGAAGAATACAAAAAGGAAAAGGCTTTACTTGCTGAATATGCAGGAAAACCATCTGTTACAAAAGATGGTACAAAGGTTGAACTTGTATGTAATATAGGAAAGCCTGAAGATGCTAAGAAAGCTGTTGAATGCGACGGTGAAGGCATTGGATTGTTCAGAACAGAATTTTTGTTTATGGATAGAGACAGTATTCCGACAGAAGAAGAACAGTTTGAGGCATACAAATCAGTAACTGAAACTATGAAAGGAAAGCCTGTTATTATCAGAACACTTGATATTGGTGGAGATAAGGCAATTCCATATTTAGGTTTGGAAGAGGAAGAAAATCCATTTTTAGGATTTAGAGCTATAAGATTCTGTCTACAGAGAACAGATATCTATAAGACACAGCTTAGAGCTTTAGTAAGAGCAAGTGCTTTTGGAAAGATTAAAATTATGGTTCCACTTGTTACTTGTGTAGAAGAATTACGTCAGGTTAAGGCAATGGTTGCTGATATAATGAAAGACCTTGACAAAGAAGGAATTGATTATAACAAGAACCTTGAAATAGGTGTAATGATGGAAACATCAGCAGCTTGTATGATTGCAGACTTACTTGCAAAGGAAGCAGCATTCTTTAGTATTGGAACAAATGACTTAACAGGATATACAATGGCAGTTGACAGAGGAAATGCAAAGGTTGCATATCTTTACTCAACATATCAGCCGGCTGTGCTTCGTGCCATTAAGAGAATTATTGAATGTGGTAAGAAAGAAGGCATAATGGTAGGTATGTGTGGTGAAGCTGCAGCAGATCCAAAATTAATTCCATTATTACTTGCATTTGGTCTTGATGAGTTTAGTGTAAGTGCTACAAGTGTGCTTAAAACAAGAAAGACTATTTCAACACAGGATGTAGAAGAATGTAAGGCATTGGCAGACAAAGTTATGGAGTGTACAACTGAAGAAGAAGTTTTAGAAATTTTAAAATAAAACAAATTGCAAAACTCTGTTTTATGTATGTTAAAAATCGGATGTACACAAAACAGGGTTTTTGTGTTTTAAAGAGGGAGCAAACATGAAGGTTGAACTTATTGCTACAGATGTGGATGGAACACTTATTGCAGATGATCATCTGACCATTCCACAGAAAAATATTGAGGCATTTAAAGAGGCAAAAGAAAAGGGCATTGTTACAGTCATCAGCACAGGAAGATGTTACGCATTAACTGACAGGGAAAATGACATGTTAGGTGGAGTTGATTACATTATATTATCAAACGGAGCATCAGTGATGGATGTATCAAATAAAGAAATTATAAATAACTGTTATTTGCCAAATGACACAGTAAAGAAAATATTGAAAATATTTGAAAAATATCCATTGGTATATGAGATATACGCTGATAGCAAAGGTTATATCAACCAGTATACATATGACAATTATTTTAATGGACCTCTTCCAAGAAAGTTTATGGAAGATTATAGAACAAGAATGACAAGATGTGGTAATCCTTTAGATATTGCAGATGAAATTAATGTTGAAAAATTTAATATTGATTATATGCCAAAAGAATGTATAGAGCCATTAAAAGAAGAATTGAGTAGTATCGAAAACCTTGTGTATTCAGCAGGATTCGAAGGAAATATGGAGATAACAGCAAAGGGGGCCGACAAAGGAAAAGCACTGGCTTGGCTTTGCAACAGATTAAATATAGACCTTGAGAATGTATTGGCATTTGGAGATTCTGGAAATGATGTAACAATGTTGAAGACAGCAGGCCTTTCATACGCATTATCATCAGGACATGAGATTGCAAAAAAGGCAGCAGGATTCGTCACAAAAAGTAGCAATGAAAAAGGTGGCGTAGGAGAAATTATAAAAGAATATTTGACAAATCTTCCAAAATAAAAGACAATAGTACTATTATTAATGAACGTTAAGGAGGAGACATGTTAGCAAGGGAAAGACAAAATAAGATTGTCGAGATGGTGAATGCCAATGGTTCAGTGCTTGTTAAAGAACTTAGCGAGATGTTCGATGTTACGGAAGACAGCATTAGAAAAGATTTATCATTATTGGAAAAGAATGGGCTATTGAAGAAGACTTATGGAGGAGCAGTAAAGAACAGAGTAAATACGCATGAGTTGTACGTATCTCAAAGAAAAGGAAAAAACGTTGAGGAAAAGAAAGAAATTGCAAAGAATGCGTTTAAACTTCTAGAAGAAGGAGATGTAATTTTCCTTGATATATCTACTACCAATATTGAGTTAATCAGATTAATAGTAGAAGCAAACCTTAAAATTACTGTTGTCACCAATATGATAGATGTAATGTTAAGTTTTACGGCACCATCAGATACAAAGTTATTATTTATTGGTGGAAAGCTTAATAGAGGAAGAGATGGATTTATAGGATCATACACAAATAAACAGGTAAGTGAGTTTTGGTTTGACAAGGCTTTTATGGGTGTTGTTGGGGTAGACCTGGATAGAAATAAAGTATATACATATGCAACAGATGATGCTATGACCAAAAAGGCAATAATGGATGCCAGTGATGAGTCTTACATGCTGATGGAAAATGGAAAGTTTTCCAGAGAAGGAAATTATCGCTATGCAAATGTTGAAGATTTTATAGGGATTATTACTAACGAAGAACCAAGTGAAGAAATTTTGTCAAAACTATCGGGATATGATATCCAAATAATGCATTAATTACTAATTGCTCCCGGCACAAACACTGACAAAATAATCGTGAAAAAAACAAAGCTTACATTTACCGGTTATCGTAAATGTAGGCTTTTTATGTAATTGTAAAATTCTCCTAAAATTCCTAATACATAAAAATTCCCTAATGGATGGCTTATAGAAAAAAAGAAAATAGTTGTCAAATTTATATTCGTTTTGATGTAAAAACAAAAAGGACTTGGTATATAAAAACTTTATTAAACTTTAAAAACAATAAAAAACAATAAAAAGTAATAAAAAACAATAAAAAATCTCTTGACTTCACTATTATTACCAGATAAAATGTATTTAGAAATTGACGGAGGTGAGCATATGAGTAGTTTAGTAAAATCAGACAGAATTGAAACTTTAAAAACAAGAATGTTAGAAGTTCCAAGATATGCTTCAATAGAACAGGCAAAAATTATTACAGACACATATAGAGAACATGAGGATGAGCCTAGAATTATGCAGAGAGCATATTCTTTGAAGAATTGTCTTGAGAAAATTAACATTAGCATAGAGCCTGAAGAATTGATTGTTGGAAACAGAACAGCAGGAGTCAGATATGGAGTAGTTTTCCCAGAAAGTGGTAGCACATGGGTAAACAACGAGTTTGAGACTTTACCAACAAGACCTCAGGACAAGTTTAATGTTAGAGAAGAGGATATCAAATATTTTAGAGAAGTGATTTATCCATACTGGCAGGGCAAGTCTTTAGAAGATGTTTTAAGACAAAGATATGGCAAGGAAATAGATGAGATTTCTAAGGTCGCAAAGATTAATCAGAAAGATCATGCCCAGGGTCATATCAATCCTGATTGTGAAGGATGGCTTAAAAAAGGACCTTCAGGTTTGAAAAAGGAAGCTGAAGAACATCTTGCAAAAGAAACAGATGAAGAGAAGAAGTTATTCTATAAGAGTGTAGTTACTGTTATGGAAGGAACTATTAATTTTATTCAAAGATACCGTGATTTATTAAATGAAAAAGCACAGGAAGATACAGAATGGTCTGACAATATGAAAAAAGTGGCACAGGTATGTGACAACATTTCAAAAAGACCGGCTGAAACTTTCCATGAAGCAGTACAGCAGTTATGGTTCCTATTTGTTATTTTACAGATGGAATCAAATGCATCATCATTTTCGCCGGGTAGATTTGATGTATATATGTATCCTTATTATAAGAAAGATATTGATGCAGGTGTTATTAGTGAGCAGGAGGCTTTAGATATTATCGAAAGCTTATGGCTTAAGTTTAACGAGATTGTATACATGAGAAACAAAAACAGTGCAAAGTTCTTTGCAGGATTTCCAATTGGATTTAATATTGCAATAGGTGGACAGGATGAAGACGGAAACCCATATGAAAATGAACTTTCATATTTGTTATTAAAGGCTCAGGAACATATTGGATTACCACAGCCAAACCTTTCAGTAAGACTTTGCGAAAAGACAAGTGATAAATTATTAAAGGCAGCTATAAAGGTTGTATCACTTGGAAGTGGAATGCCACAGTTCTTTAATGATAAGGCAGTAGTTCCGGCTATGGTTCATGACCTTGGCATAGAAGAAAAAGATGCAAGAAACTATGCAATTGTTGGTTGCGTAGAACTTACAACACAGGGAGATAACCTTGGTTGGTCTGATGCAGCAATGTTTAACTTAAATAAAGCATTGGAGCTTACACTTAACAATGGCAAGTGTTTACTTACAGGAAAACAGCTTGCACCGGACAGAGGAAATCTTACAACATTTGATACGTTTGAAGATCTTGAAGAAGCTTTCAGGGAAAATATAGACTACTTTATGGATAAGATGATTCTTGCATGTGAGCAGGTTGAACAGGCACACATGGATCTTTTACCAACACCATTTTTATCATCAGTTATAAACAACTGTATGGATAAAGGTATTGATGTAACAAGAGGTGGTGCAAAATATAACTTATCCGGTATTCAGATGATACAGGTAGCAAACCTGGCAGACAGCCTTGCAGCTATCAAACAGCTTGTATATGATGAAGGAAAAGTAAGCAAGGAAAGACTTCTTACAGCACTTCAGACAAATTATGAAAATGATGAAATATTAAGAACAATGCTTCTTAACAAAGTTCCAAAATACGGCAATGACGTAGAATGGGTAGACAATCTTGGAGCAAAATGGGCAGGATATTTCAGAGAAAGAATGGGAACATTTACAAACTACCGTGGTGGTAAATATCACACAGGTATGTACACAGTTTCAGCTCACGTGCCAATGGGTGAAAATGTTGGAGCATCACCAGATGGCAGATATGCTACAACACCACTGGCAGATGGCGGTATGTCACCTGTATATGGTCGTGATGAAAATGGTCCAACAGCAGTTCTTAAATCAGTTTCAAGACTTGACAAGAGCTGGACAACAAATGGTGGACTTTTAAATATGAAGTTCTTACCTGAATTTTTCAAAACTGAAAATGGTATTGACAAGTTTGCAAAAATGCTTAGAACATTTGTTGATTTGGAAATCCCACACATTCAGTTTAACGTAGTTAACAAAGAGGATTTGCTTGATGCAAAGAAACATCCTGAACAGCATAGAAACTTAACAGTTCGTGTAGCCGGATATACAGCATACTTTATAGAACTGGCAGGAGAGTTACAGGATGAAATCATTGCAAGAACAAGTTACAATGACATTTAAAATAAAAGGTAGATAGCTATGAAAGGATATGTGTTTGATTTTAAAAGATTTTCTACACATGATGGCGATGGCATAAGAACTACAGTATTCTTAAAGGGTTGTACACTGAATTGTGTCTGGTGTCACAATCCTGAAGGAATATCCATAAAGCAAAGACCACTTCACTATCAGAACAAATGCATTCATTGTAATACATGTGTGCATTTGGCAAAAAATGGTGGAGTAACAGAGGTTGATGGCAAAATCAAACTGGATATTTCAAAAAAAGAAGATTGGGAATACATCGTAGACAATTGTCCTGCAAATGCTTTGGCAATGGATTCAAAAATGATGTCAGTGGAAGAGGTTTTGGATGAAGCCTCAAAGGACAAGCCGTTTTTCAAATATGGTGGTGGCGTGACATTATCAGGTGGAGAGCCTTTGTTTCAACATGAATTTGCAATAGAAATTCTTAAAGGTTTGAAGGAAAGAGGCATTGCCACAACTATAGAAACAGCGTCAAACATTGAGACAAGAATTTATCAGGAAGCAATAAAATATACAGACCATATTTTTGCAGATTTAAAGATTATAGATTCTGATGCTCATAAAAAATATACCGGTGTAGGAAATGAACTTATTAAAACCAATTTGAAATGGTTACTTAGTTCAAAGAAGGCTGAAAATGTTGTAATAAGAACTCCCCTTATTCCGGGAATTACAACAAGTGAAGAAAATATTGCCGGCATTGCAAAATTTATTACGGATATATATCCTGATGTTAAGTATGAGTTGCTTAATTACAATCCGTTGGCTCAGGGTAAATATGAAATGATAGATAAGGAATTTTGCTTTGAGGACAATCCACCATTGTACAGCGATGACCAGATGAGAGCATTTGGAAAAATTGCCACAGACAATGGAGTAAAAAATCTTTTATTGGAAATATAAAATTAAAATAGAAAATTTTTGATAGGAAATATAAAAAATAATGATAAAGATTTTCTATTGAAATTAGAAAAAATTAAAGGTAACAAATCTCTTAAAGGAGATATAAATAACAAAAAATATAAGAAAGAGAATATTTGGAGGTATTTTAAAATGAAATTTATTATCGATGATGCAAACATTGCAAAGGTTAAGGAAATTTGGGATTTATATCCATGTGATGGTGTAACAACAAACCCATCTATTTTAGCAAAAAGTGGTAGAAATCCATATGAAGTTTTATCAGAATTAAGAGAAATCGTTGGAAAAGATGGCGAATTACACGTACAGGTAGTATCAAAAGATGCTGAAGGTATGATGGAAGAAGCTAAGGTTATTAGAGAAAAATTAGGCGAAAACACATTTGTAAAGATTCCTACAACTCCACAGGGACTTAAGGCAATGAAAGCTTTAGCACCACAGGGAGTAAATATTACAGCTACAGCTATTTACACACCAATGCAGGCATTCCTTGCAGCAAAAGCAGGAGCTAAATACACAGCACCATACATCAACAGAATTGACAATTTTGGATACAATGGTGTACAGGTAGCTATGGATATTCAGGATATTTTTGAAAACAACAATCTTCCTTGTGAAGTTCTTGCAGCAAGTTTCAAGAATTCACAGCAGGTACTTGAACTTACAAAATACGGAATTGGTGCAGCAACAATCGGTTGCGAAGTTATCGAAAACCTTATCAAGAATAAGGCAATTGATGCAGCAATTGATGTATTTAATGAAGATTTTGCTTCAATTACAGGCGAAGGAAAGACAATGGCAAATTGCTAATTCACAATCTCTTTCTATATAGGCGGGTTCCATAGAAATATGGGCCCGTATTTTTTATTCAATTTTGTTGTTCAGTGTCAATTCATGAAAAAATATTGGAAAAAGCTGTGCTATATTATATATGTAAGTATGTAAAAAATAGATATTGGAATTATGTTAAAAATAGGTTGTTGAAATACATATAATAAGTTAAAATTATTGTATTAAATAAAAATGTTAAGCTACAATTTATAGTACAATAAAATTTAATGTGACAAATATTATGAATAAAAAAATAATTGAGAGGAACCTAAAAATATGAAAAAAACAGTAAAATCTTTGTTGGTTTTGTTGTGCTTTGTATTGTCTGTAACTCTTTTTACAGCATGTGGAAGTAGCACAAAGCAGAAAGAAACCACAATGGAAATAACAAAGCAGACAACAGAGAAGACCACTAAAAAAGTGAAAAAGAAAAGAAAGCACAAGAAAAAGATAGAAACAACACAGGCTGAGACAAAAGAAGAGACTACCCGGGAACCAGCCATAAAAAAATTGCCTAAAAAAAGAAAAACGACAAAGTATAATGGTTCAGGAAAACTGATTTGTATTGATCCGGGACATCAGTTGCATCAAAATTCAACACCGGAACCTGTAGGACCGGGTGCCAGCCAGACAAAGGCAAAGGTTACATCCGGAACAGCAGGTAAAACCAGTGGATTAAGTGAATATGAGTTGAACCTTCAGGTGTCACTGAAACTAAGGAAGGCTTTGAAAAATGCCGGATATAAAGTCATAATGACAAGAACAACAAATGAAGTAGACATTAGCAATGCCGAAAGAGCTGAAATAGCAAACAAAGCCGGTGCAGATGCTTTTATACGAATCCATGCTAATGGTTCTGAAAATACAGGAACAAATGGGATGATGACAATTTGCCCTACAGCTTCAAATCCATATTGCAGTGAAATATATAAAAGGAGTTACAAATTATCTTCATACATATTGGATGGTATGGTTCAGGCTACAGGGGCAAAAAAGGAATATGTGTGGGAAACGGATACCATGAGTGGTATAAACTGGTGTAAAGTGCCGGTGACAATTGTAGAAATGGGATATATGTCAAATCCTACAGAAGACGCAAATATGGCAACAGCATCATATCAGAACAAGATAGTTGATGGTATTTTGCAAGGCCTTAATAAATATTTTAATTAAACAAATATATTTATAAAGAACGGAGGATAAATTATGTATTGTAAAGAATGTGGAAAAAAATTGCCTGATGACGCAATGTTTTGCGACGAATGTGGCACAAAAGTTGAGGAAGATGTATTTGAAGAAACAGTTGGAAATAATTATCAGGAAGAATCTATAGTGTCAGAACAACCGGCTGAAAACAATTACCAGGAAGAACCCATAGTATCAGAACAACCGGTTGAACCTTACAAAAATCAGACTGTTTCATTGGAAAATGTTGAAGAAAACCTGAATAAGTCCACAACCAATTATGCTCAAGAAAGCAACCAACAGGAAGCGTATAGTTACAACAATGATAACAATCAGCAGTACTCAAATTCCTATAACAGTGGTAACAACCAGCAGAATTCGAATTTTTATAATAGTGACAACAAACAGAATTCATATACATATGATAGTGGAAACAACCATCCATCTAAGAAAAAAAGCAAGACGCCGGTTATTATTACCATAGTTATAATTATAGCTGTTTTGGTTATGGGAGCAGGCGCATATGTAGGTTTTACAATAATGAAACAAAAAACTGTAGAAAATAGTTACGAATCAGTAAAAAGAAAAATAGAAACAGAAAATATTGTATTGTCAGATGACTCTAAAGAAAAATTAAATGAAGCAAATAAGAGTATTGCTTCATGGAATCTATTTACATTAAATGGAACAGAAAGACAATTAGATGAACTTAAAGAAACAGTAGAAGAAATTGCGAATGCAACGGATGACTTAAAAGAGGTTCAGGACAAGTTTGATCAATTAAGAAAAGATGAGAACGACAAGGGTGTTTATTGTGAAAGCGAAAGAGAAAAAGCTCAGGAAACATTGGATGATTTGAAAGACAGTGTAAACAGCAACAATGTTCAGGCAATAGATAGCAAGAAAAAGGATGCGGAAAGTGCACTGGATGACTACGAAAAGGCTATCAAGAAGGCATATGATGATAGTCAAAACAGCGATTATTCTAATGACGATGATGACTACGATTACAATGATTATGATGATGAGGATTATAGTAATCAAATTTCAGAAGTATCAGAATATGTAATTTCAGATACAGATTCATTTTCATATAGTAAAAATGCTTTGGAGAGCTTTTTTAATGATTTAGATTTAGATGTTAAGGATAAATATGCTCTTTCAATTATTGCTGTAAATGAAATTTATGCACGTTATAATGTTACTTTCAGTACTCAGTCATTAAATGATTATTTTAATACTACAAGTTGGTATTCCGGTAGTGGAAAAAAAGCAGATAGTGTATCATTGTCTGATGCGGAAAATAAAAATAAAGACTTTTTAAGCAACATTCGACAGTATTATTGGCAGGAATGTCATGATCAGGGGTTGGTTTCAAGCTCAAAGCCGGATGCTAAAGATTTTACAGCAACTGAGTATAAAGAAGTTATGGTAAGATATACTCAGAAATAGTGAAAATTAATTTGACAATAGTTGGATAAAATAATAGAATATAGACATATATGTAAAACGCAATGAAGGGAAGAGTAAACTTTGAGATAGCATACAGAGAGTCTGTGTAGGTGAAAGCAGACAGTGAATGCAAAGTTGAAGATGGACCCGGAGCGGCAATTATGAGCATATGGTTATATTCAGGATATGCAAGTTTTTGACGGATACACCCGTTACAGTGAAAATAAGGTTCGATTATTTTAAGTCAATTATTATATTTTGATAGAAAAATCGAATAAAGTAAAGTGGTACCACGAAGATAACCCTCTCGTCTTTACAAAAGGCGGGAGGGATTTTTATTTTATTGGATATTTATGAAATATGATATAAAATAAAAACTTTTTATTGGAAACATATAATAATAAAAATAAATTTAATAAAATTTTTAATAATGATAAGGAGAGTAACATGAGCAAAACATATTATTTAACAACAGCTATTGCGTACACATCAGGAAAGCCACATATTGGAAATACTTACGAAGCAATTTTGGCAGACAGCATTGTACGTTTCAAAAGACAGCAGGGATATGACGTAAGATTCCAGACAGGAACAGATGAACATGGACAGAAAATTGAAATAAAGGCAGCAGAGGCAGGAGTAACACCAAAGGAGTTTGTTGACAAAACAGCAGGTGTTATTAAAGAAATCTGGGATCAGATGAACACATCATATGACAAATTTATTAGAACAACAGACCCTGACCATGAAAAACAGGTTCAGAAAATCTTTAAAAAATTATATGATCAGGGTGATATTTATAAAGGATATTATGAAGGAATGTACTGTACACCTTGTGAGTCATTCTTTACAGAATCACAGCTGGTAGACGGAAAATGTCCTGACTGTGGAAGAGAAGTAACTCCTGCAAAGGAAGAAGCTTACTTCTTTAGAATGAGCAAATATGCAGACAGATTAATTGAACACATTAACACTCATCCTGAATTTATTCAGCCTGAATCAAGAAAGAATGAAATGATGAACAACTTCCTTCTTCCGGGACTTCAGGATTTATGCGTTTCAAGAACATCATTTAAATGGGGAATTCCTGTAGACTTTGATCCGGACCACGTAGTTTATGTATGGATTGACGCATTATCAAACTATATTACAGGATTAGGATTTGACCTTGATGGAAACAGTGATCCAATGTTTGAAAAATATTGGCCTGCAGACCTTCATTTAATTGGAAAAGATATTTTAAGATTCCATACAATTTATTGGCCAATTATGCTTATGGCACTTGATCTTCCACTTCCAAAGCAGGTATTTGGACATCCTTGGTTGTTACAGGGTGACGGAAAGATGAGTAAGTCAAAGGGCAATGTAATTTACGCTGATGACTTGGCAAGTCTTTTTGGGGTAGATGCAGTAAGATATTTTGTACTTCACGAAATGCCATTTGAAAATGATGGAACAATTACATGGGATTTGATGGTTGAAAGAATGAACTCAGACCTTGCAAATACATTAGGAAATCTTGTAAACAGAACAATTTCAATGTCAAATAAATACTTTGGTGGAGTTGTTGAAAACAAGGGTGTTGAAGGTGACGTTGATGCAGACTTTAAGAAAGTTGTATTGGAAGCACCTGTTAAAGCCGCAGAAAAAATGGACAAATTACGTGTTGCAGATGCAATTACAGAAATTTTTGCATTATTTAAAAGAAGCAACAAATATATTGATGAGACAATGCCTTGGGCTTTGGCAAAGGACGAAACACAGCAGGACAGACTTGCAACAGTTCTTTACAACTTAATTGAAGCAATTAATATTGGAGCAAGCTTACTTGAACCATTTATGCCTGAAACATCAGCAAAGATTTTAGCACAGATTAACGGTGTGCCAAGAGCATTTGATGATATGACTGAATTTGGTAAATATCAGTCAGGAAACAAAGTTGTAGAAAAGCCTGAAATTCTGTTTGCAAGAATGGATCAGAAGGAAGTAATGGAAAAGGTTAAGGAAATCGAGGAAGCACAAAAGGTTGAGACTCAGGGAGAAAAATATCCTGAAGTTGAAAAGAAGCCTGAAATTTCAATTGATGACTTTGACAAAATTCAGATTCAGGTTGGTGAAGTGATTAAATGTGAGCCTGTTAAAAAGGCAAAGAAGCTTTTAGTTTCACAGATTAAGATTGGCGCAGAAACAAGACAGATTGTTTCTGGTATTGCAAAATACTATAAGCCTGAAGAAATGGTTGGAAAGAAAGTGGCAGTTATTACAAACTTAAAGCCATGCAAACTGTGTGGTGTGGAATCACAGGGAATGATTCTTGCAGCAGGAGATGACGAAGGAAATCTTTCTGTTGTAACAGTTGATAAGGATATTGTAGCAGGAAGCGAAATCTGCTAAAATCATAGGAAGGTCCAAGACAATGTCTTGGACCGTACTTAAAGCAATAGCGCTTTAGCATCAGGAGGAAATAAGATGATTTTTGATACACATGCTCATTATGATGATGAAGCTTTTGATGATGATAGAGAACAGCTTTTGGAAAGAATGAGAAACAGAGGAGTTGAGTACATTGTCAATGTAGGCTCTTCTATGGCATCATGTAAAAGCACAATAGGTTTGATTAGGAGATTCCCATATGTATATGGTGCACTGGGAGTGCATCCGGATGAGATTTCAGAGCTAACAGAAGAAGATTACAAGTGGCTTGGAAAGAATATATACAAGCCAAAGATTGTGGCTGTTGGTGAAATTGGTCTTGATTATCATTGGAATGAAAACAGGGAACAGCAGATAAAGGCTTTTGAGCGTCAAATGGACATTGCAAGAGAGGCAAAATTGCCTATTATTATCCACAGCCGTGATGCTGCACAGGATACATATGAGGTTATGAAAGCAGCAAAAGCAGAAGACATTGGTGGAGTTGTTCATTGCTTTTCATATACAAAAGAGATGGCAAAACAGTTTATGGATATGGGATTTTACCTTGGAATTGGTGGAGTTGTTACATTTAACAACGCAAAGAAGATACAGGAAGTGGTTGAATATATGCCAATGGACAGATTGGTTATCGAAACAGATTGTCCATATCTTACTCCTGTTCCAAACAGAGGAAAGAGAAATGATTCCTTTAATTTACCTTATGTAGTTAGCAAAATTGCTGAAATTAAAGGTATTAGTTCAGATGAAGTCATTGATATTACAACTGAAAATGCTAAGAAGCTTTATGGAATTGTTCAAAATCAGATTTAAATTAGATTAGTGAATTAAAGCAGATGAAGGTTTTTAAGTTAGTCTTATATTAATTATAGAAGTAATTAGTGAGGTATTGTATGGCATATTTAGGTTCGCCTAGTGCAACTAAAGAAATTATAAACAAATATAGTTTTGCTTTTCAGAAGAAATTTGGCCAGAACTTTTTAATAGATTCAAATATTTTGGAGAGCATTGTCAGTGCAGCAGATATTACAAAGGATGATTTTGTCCTTGAAATCGGACCTGGTATTGGAACAATGACCCAGTATTTGTGTGAGACCGCAAGACAGGTTGTGGCTGTTGAAATTGACAAAATGCTTATTCCTATATTGCAGGATACATTATCAGAGTATGACAATGTTGAAGTAATTAATCAGGATGTGTTAAAACTTGATATTAATGCACTTGCTCAGGAGAAAAATGCCGGACAGCCTATAAAGGTAGTTGCCAATTTGCCATATTACATTACCACTCCGATTATTATGGGATTGTTTGAAAGTGGTGTACCCATTGAGAGCATTACCATTATGGTACAAAAGGAAGTGGCAGACAGAATGCAGACAGGTCCCGGCTCAAAGGATTATGGAGCATTGTCGTTGGCAGTTCAATATTATGCAGAGGCCAAAGTACAGTTAAACGTGTCGGCAACATGTTTTATGCCAAGACCAAATGTTGATTCGGCAGTGATAAAACTTACACGACACAAAACACAGGTAGTTGACGTTAAAGATGAAAAGTTGATGTTTAAAGTTATAAGAGCAAGCTTTAATCAGAGAAGAAAAACATTGGTCAATGGGCTTAAAAATTCTTCAGAATTGGATTTTTCAAAAGAAAAGATTTTAGAGGCAATAAATACCATTGGAAAGGAAGAAAGCATACGAGGGGAAAAGTTAACCCTTGAAGATTTCGCAAATTTAACAAACGCATTGTTGGATTAAAAATATAATAGACATAAATATTTAAAGAAAGATATTTATTTTGAATATTCTCATATAAAATTTCATATATTTTACAAAAACATAGGATATATTGGGATGTGTGAATACTTGAAAAATAACAAAAAACTTCAAATATTTATGTCTATTATTTTTTTAGTTGCAATGTCGGCAATTGCCTGTAGAATGGACAAAGTGGCAGACAACACAGTACAAAGAAAAATAGAAAAAAACAGAAAGTCAAAAGTAGTAGTAATCGATCCCGGGCATGGTGGCGACGACCCGGGAAAAGTGGGAATCAATAATATAAAAGAAAAAGAGGTAAATCTTGCTATAAGTTTAAAATTAAGAGAGCAGCTGCTTAATAAAGGATATGACGTAGTTTTAACAAGGTCGAAAGATGTTATTTTAAGTAATGGTGATAAATTTTCGAAAGTAGGGGATTTAAATGAACGATGCAGGATTATCAATAATACATACCAAATTAACAAAAAATGTGTAATGATTAGCATTCACCAAAACAGTTTTGCTCAGCAAAGCGTACAGGGAGCGCAAAGTTTTTATTATCAGCGTTCAGAGGAAAGCAAAAGGCTGGGAGAAGTAATTCAGAATAAATTTAATGAAAAAATAAATATGAAAGAGAAAAAGGCTAAGCCTAATGACAGCTATTATATGCTGATAAATTCTAAATGCCCGGGTGTGATTTTAGAATGTGGATTTTTGAGCAATCCTGATGAGTCTGAAAGACTAAAAGATGAAAAATATCAGGCAGATTTGGCAGAAATTATATGTGAAGGAATTGATGTATATTTTGGCGAAAAATAGGAGAAAGTGTCTAGTGAATAAAATTGTAAAATAATATATTATATGGTAAAATAATAAGGATATAATAATTAAGAGGCGAAAGATGGATACAATAATTGTAAAAATTAGTGAAGATAACATAGACAAAAAAGCAATCGCTACAGCAGGTGAAATTATAAGAAGTGGTGGGCTGGTTGCTTTTCCAACAGAGACAGTTTATGGATTAGGTGGAGATGCACTGAATGAAAGGGCTGCTGAAAAGATTTATAAGGCAAAAGGCCGTCCTTCGGATAATCCACTTATTGCACATATTTCCAATAGAGAAATGTTAAAGCCTCTTGTAAAGTCCATTCCAAAGAATGCTGAAAAGTTAATGGATGCTTTTTGGCCGGGACCACTGACCATGATATTTGAAAAAAGTGATATTGTACCAAAGGGAACCACTGGCGGGCTTGATACTGTTGCGGTTAGATTTCCTAATCATCCTGTTGCGCAAAGACTTATTGAGGCGGCAGGGACAAGCATTGCAGCACCAAGTGCCAATTTATCAGGAAAGCCAAGTCCTACACTTGGAGAACATGTTGTTGACGATTTGAATGGACGAATTGACATGATTATAGATAGCGGTATGGTAGGTATGGGATTGGAATCCACTATTATTGATGTGACAGTTGATCCACCTATGATTTTAAGACCGGGATTTATAACATACGAGATGGCAAAAGGTGTAGTCGGTGAGATTGGTATCGATCAGGCTATTTTATCAAAACCAAAGGAAGGTTTTAAACCAAAAGCTCCGGGGATGAAATATAGACACTACGCTCCAGCAGCAGACTTTTCAATATATAAAGGTGATGCAAAAAAAGTGGCAGCACGTATTGTAGAACTGGCAAATGACAAGGCTGACAAAGGTTTTAAGACAGGTATTATTACTGCAGACCAGCATTTGAAGCTGTATCAGGAAAAGTTAAGCGAAGAGATAGAGGTAGTATCATTAGGCGATTTGAATAAGCCTGAGACAATAGCAAATCATTTGTTCAAATCTTTAAGAGACTTTGATAAAGAAGGTGTAGAATTTATTTTTGGGGAGGCATTTTCTCAGGATAATATTGGGTGGGCTATTATGAACAGACTTACTAAAGCAGCAGGTTATAACATCATTGATGTATAACAGTTCGGAGGAAGAATGTTAGAATTTTCAAAAATATTATTTGTAACGGATAGTGACACGTCCCTTGGACCACTTGCAGCAGCACTTCTTAAACACTATTTACCGTTAGAAAGGGTAATCATTGATTCAAGGGGACTTGCAGTATTGTTTCCGGAACCAATGAACCCAAAGACAGTTGCCATTGCGGCATCAAAGGGGATAGATATTGACAGAACATCCATGCAACTGGAGGATACAGACTTTGGCGAGGATGTGTTGGTATTAGTATTAGATGAAACTAAAAAGCAGGGCATATATGATGACTTTTCAGAAGCAATCAATGTATACACATTAAAGGAATACATAAATGAACAGGGTAGCATTATCAATCCTGACGGTGGAGAACTGGCAGATTATGCAAAACTCTATGAAACAATTGATGAGGTTATCATTAAGCTTGCGAATAAGTTAAAATACAATAAGATATAATAAACGTACGGAGGAACTATTATGGCAAAGACAGTAATTATGGATCATCCATTGATTCAGCACAAAATTGGCATTATTAGACAGTCAACAACAGGAACAAAAGATTTCAGACAGTTAATAAGTGAAATTGCAATGCTTATTACTTACGAAGCAACAAGAGATTTGGAATTGGTAGACGTTGAGATTCAGACACCAATCTGTAAGACTACAGTAAAAGAACTTGGTGGAAAGAAACTTGCCATTGTTCCAATTCTTAGAGCAGGACTTGGTATGGTTGATGGTATGCTTGCACTTATTCCATCAGCAAAGGTAGGTCACATTGGTTTATACAGAGATCCTGTTACAGCAGAACCTCACGAATACTACTGCAAACTTCCGGAAGATTGTGACAAGAGAGATGTATTTGTTGTTGATCCTATGCTTGCTACAGGTGGTTCAGCCATTGCAGCTATTCAGATGTTAAAAGACAAAGGTGTTAAAAACATTACACTTATGTGTATTATTGCAGCACCTGAAGGCATAAAGGCAATGCAGGAAGCACATCCTGATGTGGACATTTACATTGGTGCTCAGGATGAAAAATTAAATGAACACAAATATATTGTACCAGGACTTGGAGATGCCGGAGACAGGATATTCGGTACCAAATAAGCCCTGCATCAATAAGTAAAAATACGTTTTCTTGTGCTTGCACAAAAGAAAACGTATTTTTGCTTATTGATATAGCGCGCATGGCGCGACCGAAATGAAGCGGAGCGGAATTGAGGTGCAGGGCTTATGCATTATTATATAAGCAAAATTAATACTTAAATATAGCACGCATGGCGCGACCGAAATAAAGCGAAGCGGAATTGAGGTGCAGGGCTTATGAGAATAAGCGCATGGCAAGGCCGTAAGGAGCGAAGCGGAATTGAGGTGCAGGGCTTATGAGAATAAGCGCATGGCAAGGCCGCAAGGAGCGAAGCGGAAGGAGGTTTATGTATGCAAAGTAACAAAAGAAAAGATTATATATCTTGGGATGAATATTTTATGGGAGTGGCATCTTTATCGGCATTACGTTCAAAAGATCCAAACACTCAGGTAGGAGCTTGTATTGTAAGCCCAAATAACAAAATTTTATCTATGGGATACAATGGACTGCCAGTAGGATGTAGTGATGATGAATTTCCATGGAACCGTGAAAGTGAAGACCCATATGACAATAAGTATTTTTACACCACTCACAGTGAATTAAATGCAATATTAAATTATCGTGGTGGAAGTCTTGAAGGTGCAAAAATTTATGTAACATTATTTCCATGTAATGAATGTGCAAAGGCAATTATTCAGTGTGGCATAAAAGCAGTTATCTATAAAGAGGATAAATACGGTGACACTTCAGCTGTTAAAGCATCAAAGAGAATGATGAAAGCAGCAGGCGTAGAATACATAAAATATATAGAGTCCGGAAAAGAGATAAACATAAAACTTTAATGGGGTAACACACTAAAAAAAATAAAATCTTAAAATGCATTGAAGAATTTAAAATAAGAATTTTTGATTGATTAAAATTAAAAAGGTATATATTTGTAAGAACGAAAATAAATCTTATTTCATATAATAGAATGATAAACTATTAGGAAAGACTTATGGATTACAGATATATACCTTTTTATGTCCAGGGAAATGCTATTACAGGAATATATTATGGACAGTGGAGTGAACCTTCGGACAGAGATATTGAATATGTAAAGGAAATGTATCCTCAGGCATTTTCAAAAATACAGGATTTTATAGAAAGGGAATGTGACAGGCAGGAATTTGCCGGAAGCATGATGTTTGACGAATATCCTGACAAACTAGGAGTAATAAGAATGGTAGGCAACATATTTGATAAAGTAAAAGAAAGCGAAAAAGAATGTAAGGAAAATTGTCTGAATTATCCTGATGATCAGTGGCTAAAAGATATAATAATGGTATTATTATTAAATGAAATGTACGTAAGAAGACGCAGAAAAAGATTTTATTAAGGAAAAACAACCGAATAATTATAAAAAAGAGAGTTGGTTTAAGGGAAAAATTTGAAAAAATAATAAAGAAAAATATTATTTATACAAAAAACAAAGAAAAGTTACAAAAAAAGTGGAAAATATAAGATTTCAAGAAAAGAAAAAGTGTAATAATTGGCAAACTATGAACATTTGCTGATTATTACACTTTGTTGTTTTTTATATAATTTTTAGTAAAATATATTAACTTTTAAATAAATTACAGTGCATATAAAACTATTGCAAAGAAGTGTAAAACACTACCGGCAATGATAAAAAGATGAAAAATTGAATGCATCCATTTTTTCTTCTTACCAAGTCCGTAAAGTATTGAACCAATGGTATATGCAACGCCACCGGTTACAAGGAAAATAATGCCACCAAGAGACATAACTTCGTAAGTTTGTTTTACAAAAAATATAATAACCCATCCCATTGCCAAATAGCAAATCATGGAAAACACACGATATTTTCTTAAATCAATAGCGGTAAGCACGCAGGCTACAATGGCACATCCCCAAACAATTCCAAATAACCACCAGGCAAGTGTAGGATACTTGGTTCTCATTGCAACTAAAAGTATGGGCGTGTAACTGCCGGCAATAAGAAAATATATAGTGCAGTGGTCTAAAACCTGCATTACCTTCTTTGCCATACCAGGGCGCAAACCATGATAAATACTGGACATCGTGTATAATGCAATAAGTGTCACACCATAAATACAACTGGAAACAACCCCTATGGCGCTACCGGCTTTGGCTGCAGTAATTACACATAAAACCAATGCTACAATACCTAATGCCCCACCTACTATGTGAGACACCATATTAAAAATTTCCTCTCCTTTTGAATAGGGTGGAAGTTGTCTGTCTGATAATTTTGTTCTCTTGCTCATAGACCCTCCTAAAACTAATAAAACAATATAAACTACATTATGTAGTTTTGAATACTACGTAAAGTATACCACGAAATTTAAATGTGTCAAGTTGGTTAAAAAAGACACATTTCTTAAAATATATAAAAAGTCACTAAAAGAGTATAGACAAAATGAAAAAATAAGAATATAATGTGGGAAAATCATTTGAAAGGGGAGATGCCTATGAAAAAAGGGTCTGTAGCAATATATGATTTAGAAGAAGAATATTCATATAGTCTTATGGGATATATCAATCAGAAAAATGGTATGCCATTTAAGGTTATTGCTTTTTCAGAGGAAGAGTCGCTTAAGCAGTTTTTGGATAATGAGCAGGTTGATATATTATTGACATGTGATTTGGATATTATTGATGAAGATTTGAAAAAAAACATAAAAAAAATATTGTTACTATCAGGTGGAGCTGACAACTCTCAGGAGTTGGAATGGATATATAAATATCAGTCGTCTGAAAATATTATAAGACAATTGCTGGATGAATATGGAGAAATATGTCAGGGGAATAATGATACCACATTGAATATAGGAAATACATGTATTATTGGAATATTTTCTCCGGTTAAAAGAGCAGGACAGACATTATTCTCATTAACATTGGGCCAGGTGCTTGCTGAAAGAGAAAAGACATTGTACATAAATATGGAAGAATATTCGGCAATGGAGAAAATTTTGCATGAACATTTTCAGGGAGATTTGTCAGACTTAATGTATTTTTACAGGCAAAATAAGGAAACATTACCGATAAAATTAAAGGCAATAATCATGACAATCAATCAGTTAGAATACATACCGCCAATGGTTTACTCCAAAGATTTGAGAAATCTGGACATTGTTTACTGGACCAGTCTGATTGAAACTATTGCCACTACCGGCATGTATGAAAATATAATCATAGATATAGGAAGTATTGTTGCTGATATACCGGGACTTTTGGAAATTTGCAATGTGATTTATTTCCCACAAAAAGAGGATGATATATCAAAAAGTAAAATAAACCTATTTGAAGAATTTATGCTAAAGCGTGAGGAAGATGAAATTCTTAACAAAATTGTAAAAATAAATATTCCCCATATTGACTTTAAGATTAATGAAGAGGGGAATATGGACAGGCTGTTGTGGGGTGAGTTCGGAGATTATGTAAGAACTTTGGTGGAAAAGGAGAAAGATGGATAAGAATGTAATAAGAGAACAAGTATTAAATAGTATTGACATGACAAGGGACCCCGAAGATGATGAATTGCACAACATTATCGACAGTATTATTTTATCTGAAAGTGATTACAAATACATCACTATTGAAGACAGGGTAAAACTACATAGTCAGATTTTTAATTCAATAAAGGGGCTTGGTCTTATTGAGGAATTATTAAAAGATAGTGACATTACGGAAATTATGGTAAATGGAACTCAAAATATTTATGTAGAAAAGACTGGATGCTTGGAACAATATCCTGACACTATAACATCTGCTAATAGATTAAATGATATTATTCAGCAGATAGTGGCAAAAACAAACAGAAGGGTAAATGAAACCAATCCGATTGTTGATACAAGATTAAGTGATGGATCACGTGTAAATATTGTGCTACCTCCTATTGCGATAGATGGAGCAGTGCTTACCATACGTAAATTTGCAAAGGAGCAAATGACAATGGAGAAACTGATACAACTAAAATCTATCAGTGTTGAGGCAGCAGAACTGTTAGAACAACTTGTGATAGCAGGATATAACATATTTGTAAGTGGTGGAACAGGTTCAGGAAAGACAACATTTTTAAATGTATTGTCAAATTTTATTCCAAAGGATCAGCGAGTTGTCACTATCGAAGATTCTGCAGAACTTCAATTAAAAGGAGTTAAGAATCTTGTAAGACTTGAGGCAAGACAGGCAAACAGTCAGGGTGAAAATGAAATAACAATACGAGATTTAATTAAAACATCATTGAGAATGAGACCTGACAGAATCATAGTTGGAGAGGTTAGAGGCGGGGAGAGTCTTGATATGCTACAGGCAATGAATACTGGTCATGATGGTTCTATGAGTACAGGACATGCCAATTCACCTAAAGACATGCTTGCAAGATTGGAAACAATGGTGTTGATTGGAATGAATATTCCACTACAGGCTGTCAGAGCTCAAATTGCATCCGGCATAGAAATTATGGTTCATCTTGCCAGAATGAGTGATAAATCAAGGAAAGTGGTTGAAATAAATGAGATAGAAAAATATGAAAACAATCAGATTGTATTAAACAAAATTTTTGAATATAAAAACAACAAACTGACAAAGGTTGGGAATATATGCAATAGGTACAAACTAAGAAAAATATATGAAACGAAAGAAGAGTGATGATGGATGACTATTAGTAAAAAAGAAATGCTTGCAAATTTGGTGATGATAGAGCTGGTTGTTATAATTGTTGGCAAATTATTTTATGGAAGTTTTATTGCAGGGGTGATAATTTCGCCGTTGTCAATGCTGATATATAAAGAAAGAAAAAAGCAAATTATACAAAGAAAAACAAGGCAGTTGGAAAATCAGTTTAAGGATATGCTTATATCAGTTTCCGATGCATTGAAGGTGGGATATTCTTTTGAAAATGCCATAAGAGAATGCTATAGGGATATGTGTAGTATATACGGGGTAGACAGCGTAATATGTGGAGAAATAAAAATAATGATTTCACAAATAAAGCTGAACATAAGAACTCAGGAAGTGGTGGATAATTTTGCAAAACGTGTAGACCTTAAGAATGCAAAACTATTTTCGCAAATATTTCAGGTAGCTAAAAGTACAGGTGGAAATATGACTGAGATAATAAAAAGTGTAACTGATGATATTGTGTTAAAAGAAACAACAAGAGATGAAATAACAGCATCTGTTACAGAGAAGAGAATGGAACAAAGAATTATGTCAGTTATACCAATATTTATTATTTTGTATATTACTATAACTACTCCCGGCTTTTTGGATGTTATGTATGCCAGTGTACTTGGAAAACTAATTATGACAGGATGTATTGCAGCGTATGTAATGGCATATTTGTGGGGAGAACGGATAATACAAAACGTTATGGGAAAATAAGGAGTAGGTAGTGATAAAGATAGCGATAGTTATAGTAGTGGAAGTGCTTATTGTTACGGGATTTTCGTTTTTTTACAAAAAGAAACAGCGTGAAAAAATAAACAAAAAAGAAAATAAACTGTGGTTTATGTATGGAATCTCAATGTTTGTAGCAGATGTAATGCCTAAAAAATTAATATATCAAAACTTTAAGGTGAAAAGTGCAATAGAAAGGCTGGAAGTAAAGGGAAAGATTAATAAGGCTTTATATGAATATGCAATTGAGAAAATTTCATTTTGTTTATTAATTATATTTGCTACAGTTTCATTTTCGCTGATTATGTGGCAAACAGAAAGTGAAGAACAAAAAGATATTCAGACATTGGAAAGAAGCAATGTAACAGATAAGCAATACGCAATTAATATAAAAGATGAAAAAGGTAACAAAGAGAAGGTTACTTTAAATGTAGAAAAAAGACAATATACTTCAGAAGAAATAAAGAGGTCCATAAATAAGGCAAAGAAGGAACTTATTAAAAAGGTTTTGGGGAAAAATAAATCGGCAGAACATGTTGACAGACAATTAAATTTGGTTAGTGAAATAGGAGAGAACATAGGAGTATCCTGGAGTATAAGTGACAATGAAAAAATAGATTATGAAGGAAATCTTTCAGAAAACATAGATAAACAAGGAGAGCTAATTAATTTGACAGCAACAATGAGTTTTCAAAAAGTTAGTGAAGATTATATGTTTTCACTGAGAGTGTATCCACCGGTGGGACAAAATACAAAAGCAGGTGAGTTACAAAAATATATAAATGAAAATCAAATATACAACAAACAGGTAAATCTTCCAAATAAGTTAAAAAATAAAAATGTAACTTACGGAAACATAGTAGAAAAATATAGTTTATGGATTCTTATTATTGGAGTGTTTTTTGGAATAGCCGTATTTTTTCTAAAGGATACAGAATTGAAAGGACATATAAAAGAAAGAGAAAGACAACTAAATAATGATTATCCGGAGATTGTCAGTAAAATAATGCTTTATTATGGGGCAGGGCTTTCTTTTAAATCAACAGTTGAAAGAATTGTAAATAATTATCAGATAGAAAAAGAGCAGTACAACGAGAGAAGATATGCTTACGAAGAATTGGAAAGAGCAATGATAAAAATGAAGAATGGGGTATCCGAGCGGGTTGCCATTAGTGAGTTTGGAACAAGATGTAGAACGCAACAATATATAAAATTGTCAGGACTTATTGAACAAAATATAAAAAGAGGTACCAGGGAGCTGTCTTATGTTCTAAAAAATGAGCTGATTATGGCTACTAATGAAAAGAAAAACAATATGTTAAAAAGCGGCGGACAGATTTCCACAAAGTTGTTGGGACCCATGGTAATAATGCTGATTATATCCATTGTAGTAATAATGGCACCGGCTTTATGTCTATGGGAACATAGTATTACGTAATAAAAATGAAGAAATAGGAGAAAAACGTTATGGGAATGATAATTGATAATTTAAAAAATATTATGAAGAGATTAAGAAAAGAGGAAAAAGGAATGGGAGTAATAGAAATTGTATTGATTATTTTGGTTTTAGTAGGGTTGGCGCTGGTATTTAAAAATCAAATAAGTGGTGTTGCCAATGGAGTTTATGACTCCATAAAAAGTCAGGTGAATTCTTTTTAATATGAAAAAAGGAAGTATAACAATATATCTGATAATAATATTAATGAGCATAATTATATTGATTAATGTAATTACAGAGTCGGCGAGAATTAATGCCATACATGCAGAATGCAAAGATTTTACATACCTGGCAGCAGATTCAGTTTTGGCGGGATATGGAAGACAGATATATGAAGATTATGGAATATTACTTGTATGGAATAACAAATCAATTGAGAAGCAGGTTAAAAAATACATACAAGCTAATATAAATTTGGCAGATTTGAATAAAGCAGGAAACAACTGCATGAATACGAGAATCAGTAGTATAAAAATGAACAACATTAAGTATGTAGTGAATGAGGGAGGAAAAAATTTTGTAAATCAAATTTCAGCCTATATGAAATATGCTGCACCTATGGAGACGGTAGATCAACTGACAGATTTGTTTTCAAGTAACAATAAAGGAGATAGTAAACAGGAAACCGGTCAGGTTACATCAGATGTACAGGTTAATGAAGAAAAAGCATCAGAAATCGAGAGCATTGTTACAGAAACAGATGAAGAAATAAGTAAGTTGAAGGATGAGGACATAAAGACAATATTTAGTTCAGTTAAAAAAAGAAAAAAGTTTGCTATAAGTATAGAAAATATAATGGAAAATATTAACGAATATAGAAAACAAAAAAGTGAGTTCTTTGAAAATGCAAAGGGATTAAATAATGAGTCAGATTATGTTGATGCCAATTTTAGAATTTTAGAACAGATAAAGGACAAAATAGAGAAGAAGGAGCTTTCAGGTTCAAATAATTCGAAGCAGGATTGGGACAGTGTAGGAAAAGAGGTTGAAGAACTTGTAAAAGCATTATCGGTTAGAGTTCATAGTAAAAAAGATGAAGAAAACAAATCCTTATATGAAAGTGCAAAAGATATGTTGGAAAAAGGAATACTATCATTGGTTGTTGAAGAAACAAATAATATATCAACTGCTACAATATCAGATTCAAATCTGCCATCTGATAAAGATAATGAAGGAACTTTGCCAAATGACATAAAAACAAAAGCAATGCTAGCGTTGTATGCAGACATGAAAATGAGCAATTATATGAATACCAAAAAGGATAATTATTTGAATTATGAATTGGAGTATTTAATATGTGGAAACAAAAGTGACAGAACCAATTTAAAAGAAACTGTGGAGAGAATGGTGGTTTTGAGAAATGTATCGACTCTTACATGTCTTGTGGCAGACAAAGAAAAAATGGCAATGCTAAGTAGTGTATCATCATCGGCAACAGTGGCAATAGGAGTTCCTTTTTTGGAACCTGTTGTAAAGGCGGTTCTAATAGAAGCGTGGGCATTAGCAGAGGCAGTTAATGATGTTAAAACATTAATGAAAGGAAATAAAATTCAAATTGTAAAAACGTCAAAATCATGGAAAACAGATTTGAAGAGCCTGTTAAATGGAGATACAAGTGGATCAAGTGGCAAGTCTGCAATAAGTTATACTCAGTTAGCCATGATAATGCTAATGACAAATAATTCAAAAAGCACTACGTTTAGAATGATGGATTTGATACATGTTAATGTTAAGAAAAAGTATAATGGAAATTTTAATATTAATAAATGCTTCACTGGAATGGATATGCAGGTCAACTACGAAACAGCACCGCTTTTTGTGGCAATGCCATGGAGTGCAGGTTCCATATCTGATATAGGAGGTGCTTATAAATTTACAGTAAAATGTAAAAAGGATTATTAGGTGGTGAATAAATATGCCCTTTTTCCCACAAAAAAATATATTAATAAAGGATGTGTTTCTCTCCAAGTACATAAGCCAAACAAATAAAGAAAGAGAAAAAATGACGAAAAGTACAAAATTAAAAAAAGTAACCCAAAAGGGAAAAAGGGTGTATTTATTCACCACCAAAGGAAGTGTAACTTTAGAAGCGTCAATTGCCTTAACAATATTTATGGTTACCATAATGACAGTTGTAAGCTATATAGGTTTGGTAAATAAACAATTATCAAACCAGATAAAAGTAAACAATATTGCAGTAGCAATGTCTAAAATTAAATTTTATGAAAAAGTAGCAGATAAAGTTACTGACTATAATCAAAATTTAAAGGAAATTAAAAACGCTATTAAAGAAGACGAATTAAAGGATGCAACTGCTGACAACGGAGAAATAGATGTGGTATATAGTTTTGCATACAAAATTCCTTACTTAAATAAAAAAATATATTTAACAGAGAGATGCTTTTTGAAAGATTGGACCGGTCAGGATTTGACAGTGGAACAGAAATTAGTATACATAACAGAAAATGGACAAGTATATCATATAACAAAAGAGTGTTCACATTTAGCATTGCACATTAGAAAAATTAATGCATTGGCATTGAAGGTAGAAACAAACTGTTATGGAGCTAAATATAAAAGATGCACTATTTGTGTTAAAGGAAAAGTGTCAGGTTTAAGTGGTGTATTTGTTGCAAGTGATGGCAGAAAATATCATAGTAAGTTAACTTGTAGCGGGCTTACAAGAAGCATTATTACAGTTGAGAAGAGTAAAATAAAACATCTGCCACCATGTAGCAGATGTGCAGGTGAATAATATGATTTATCAGGTATGGGCACTTTTGTTTTTATTAATATGTGCCATTGAGGATTTAGTAAAACAAAAAATACATATATGGATATGTATTACAAACGCGTTGACAGCGATAATGGTTAAAGTGATTTCAGGCAATATGAAATGGAAAGAGTATGTCATAGCTTTAGGAGTTTGTGTATTGATATATGCATTTATATTAGTAACTAAAGAGGCTGTGGGAAAGGGTGATGGGCTGGTGTTTTTTTCAATGGTTTCAATACTAAACTTATCATGCACTGTGGAAATACTATTTTGGGGATTAATATTATGCTGTATATTTTCTTTGCCGGCCATTGCATTAGGAAAAATGAAATTAAAAAGTTCAATTCCGCTTATTCCTTTTGTTTTTGCAGGAAACATTGTGTGGATGCTAATGGGAGGAAGTTATGGATAAAATATTTAAGAAAAAGTGTAAGGGACAGGTAACTGTTGAGACCGCTATTGTAATGCCTATTGTTATATTGGTGGTTGCGTCATTAATATATATGTCGTTGTATGCACATGATTCAACTCAGGTAAAGTGCCAAATGTATGTTAACGGAAGAGAAGAAAAGGTAAAAACAAAGTTGCCTATGTTTGTAATGAATACAAATATTAAATTGGATAATGCTGTAGATACAGTAAGACTTACAACAGCAATACATAAGAATGGAAATACAAATTTTATAAACAAAATAATTGGTCAATCAAAAGAAAGTAAAATGACAATTCAAAAAACTATGAATACGGAAATATTGTATGCATCAATTGTGGTGTGTGAAAAAATTAAAGCAAAGGGGAAAAAATAATGGACATTTCATATGTAAAAGATGGAAACCGGAATAAGATGATAATAAAAGGTCTGGAAATTAATGAAAATGATTATAAGTTGCAAATGGCAATGAATAACAGAATAGATGGAATATTGGAATTTAGAATTGAGCATCTGAATAATGACAAGATGGTGTATTATGATATATCTTCAAAAATAAAATTTGAAAATTTGTACACCAGAAAACGAATGTCCGGAAAAGAGTTATATAGTTTTATTAAGGACATAAAAATATTAGCTGAAAATTTAGATAAATATTTATTAAATCTAAATAATATACTTTTTGATTTAGCTCACATATATTTTAATAAACAAACCGGAAAATATGAATTTTGTTATATACCTCAGTCCCAGGGAGATTTTGAAATTAGGTTAAGAGATCTATTGGATAATATATTAGACTATATAGATCACAATGATAAAGAGGCTGTACTTATAGCTTATGGAATGCAGCAAATTACAACAAATGCAGATTTTACATTGCAGGATTTACTAAGATGCGCGTATGAAAATATGCAAACAAACAAGAAAAATAGCAATGAAAATAATAGTAATCAGGAGAAAGTTAAGGAGTATGTGAAGTTGGATGATTCATGTACAGGAAAACAAACTACTATAGAAAAGAATATTAGTGGAAAAAAACATAAAGACAAAAGTTATAAGGAAAGAAACAATAAAGAAAGAAAAAAAGGACTTGTGTCAGGTATAACTTCTTTTTTTAAAAAGAAAGAAAAATACAAAACGGAAAAACAACTGGAATATGATGAGTTGTTTGAAGAAGAAAGAGTATGCGTAGCAGAAGAAGAAACGTATAATGAAAATCAATATGGTTATAATGGCAACAAAAACTATAATGACAATAATAATTATATTGATAGAAATTATGAAGGTGGAGTTTATTTCAATGATAAATGTGATGATAGTCAAGCGAATGATGACCAAGAGGATGACGATAAAACAACATTGCTTGTACACCCGGAGAATATTGTTAAGTTTCAATTGGAGGCTATGGATTCAGCAATTCCCATAATTATTAAACCATTGGATTTTCCATATGTGATAGGAAAAAGCAAGTGTAGTTGCAATTTTTGTATCGACAGTGCAGTAATTAGTAGGGTTCACATGAGAATTGTTGAGGAATGGGGAGATTTTTATATTGAAGATTTAAGTTCTACCAATGGTACATATTTAAATGGTGAAAAATTATAACCGCACCAGCCACAACAGATAAATATAGGAGATAAAATCAGGTTGGCAAATCTGGAGTTTATGGTGGAGGAACCAAATTAAAGGTGATATAATTATTTATAAACAATGTGATAAAAAGCAGTTATAAAAAATATGCAATTGGTATTTATAATTTGACAACGATAAAAATGCACGGCAATTCTTTATGAAATGGTAGTGTTTGTTCAGAAAGGCAGGTTGTAATATGGACGAAAAAATAAAACAGCTTAAAGAGATGATTGAAGGAAGCAACAATATTGTATTTTTTGGTGGAGCAGGAGTATCTACTGAAAGTGGAGTACCTGATTTTAGAAGTGTGGACGGATTGTACAATCAGGAATATGATTATCCACCGGAAACTATATTAAGTCATACTTTTTATAAAAGAAATACTGAAGAATTTTTTAGATTCTATAGAAACAAGATGTTGTTCCCTGATGTGAAGCCAAATGCGGCTCATAAAGCATTGGCAAAACTAGAGAAGATGGGAAAATTAAAAGCAATTGTTACACAAAATATAGACGGACTTCATCAGGCAGCAGGAAGCAGGAATGTATACGAACTACATGGCTCAGTACATAGAAATTATTGTAGTTCCTGCGGAAAGTTTTATAGTTTCGATGATATTTATAAAATGAAAGGTGTACCAAAATGTCAGTGTGGAGGAGTTATTAAGCCGGATGTGGTTTTGTATGAAGAAGGTCTTGATCAAAATACCATTCAATTGTCAGTGCAGGCTATTGCAAATGCAGATGTTCTCATAATAGGAGGAACTTCTCTTGCGGTATATCCGGCAGCAGGTCTGGTTGACTATTATAGAGGAAATAAACTTGTCCTAATCAATAAAAGCAAAACACAAAAAGATCAAAGAGCTGATTTGGTTATTAATGAACCAATAGGGCAGGTATTTAGTCAGATTGTGGAATTATAAAAAACATAATGAAATAAAAAAGATGCTTGTGTATAACAGGCATCTTTTTTGTCGTAAAGTTTTTATGATTTAATACTCCTTTTGACAAATTCAAACATTGTCTCTGTGCTATTATCTAAAACGTATTTTAGAAAAGGAGGAGCCCCATGATAGAGATGGTATATAGTAGCAAAGAGTCAGGAGAACAGGGAGAAGTAGTTATTCCAAAAAACATAAAACAGATGGGAGAAAATGATGCTAATCAAAAAATTTACATAGAAGACAGTGTCATGACATTTCTTAAAAACAAGCCTCAAAATCAGGATGACGTCAGATATGGTGTAATTCTGGGAGAGATAAAGCGAAAAAAGAATGTTACATATGTTTTTGGAAAAGCAGCAATTGAAGTCAAAGAAGTAATAGAAAACAGTCTTATATTTAATGATGATATCTGGTCTCAGATATATAAGGACATAAAAAAGTTTTTTGGAAAAATGGATATTGTTGGCTGGTTCGTTTCTGTACCTTACAGAGTTCATGATGACCTAAAAGGAATAAAGAAAACTCATATGGACAACTTTGCAGGTAATGACAAAATTTGCTTTTTAAACGACAGGGCAGAAAATGAAGAAAATTTCTACATGTGCAAAAAAGGCAGATTGGACAAGCAAAAAGGATACTATATCTATTATGAAAAAAATGAGAAAATGAAGAAATATTTAAAAAATTCAAGTAATTCCGGTAACAATGTAAATATAAGTAAAAACAGTGAAAAAATAAAAGAGGACGGGAAGGTTCAGATAAAGGAGAAGAAAGTTAATGAACCAAAAAGTTTTAGGGAAATTTTAAAAGAAGAGTCAAAAAATCCAAAACAGGGAAGAATGGCTTATGGAATAAGTGGTTTGCTTATTATTGCTCTTTTATTATCCACTGTTGTAATGCTAAATAATTATGGGGAATTGAAAAATATTAAGCAAACCATTTCCAACTATAGCATGGAAGAAGAGGCAAGAGCTGTTAATCAGATGATAAACGAAACCATGACAGAGGAGACTACATCAGATGAAAATGAAAGTAGTATCAGTGATGAGTCAAAGCAGCAGACTACGGATACTTCAGAATCAGTGACTGCTGAATCTAAAAATGAGTCTGACTTGTACCAAAATCCTATTACACAGCAAACATCTAAAAAGAGGAAGCAAAAAGCGGTAAGCAACAGTGTTACAGGCACATCATATACGGTAAAAAAAGGACAGACCCTGTATGACATTAGTATGAAAGTTTATGGAACCAGCAAAATGGTAGATGAAATTAAAGAATATAATGATATAGATGACGATTACACTATCATAGAAGGACAAAAAATAAAATTGCCTTAATAAAAAAATAGTGCCATAATCCAAAACTTATTGTATAATCATTTATAGATTTCAGAATAGGAAGTGAGATTGTGGCACATAGAAACTCTGGTAAGATTACAAAAATGAAGAAAAGTTTTGCAATATCAGACATTGTGGGTTTTGCAAAAAATCATATAAATAAATGGACAGTTAGAATCCTTATTGCCATTTTGATTATTATTTTAACCATTATCGGTTTTGTAATTTATAAAAGATATACTTCATATGATGATTATAAAGTATTAAACTCAATCAAGGTGGAAAGTAGTTCAGATAGCAAGTATCTGTCATACATGGATTTTGTGGTAAAGTATAACGGTGATGGACTTTCATATATAAACGATGAGGGTACAGTCTGGAATGAAACATTCCAAATGAAAAACCCAATTATAGATATTTGTGACAGTTACATTGCAGTGGCGGACAAAAACAGCAACGATATTTATATTTTTGATGAAGATGGTAGAATAGGAAAAGTGAAAACAACATATCCTATCATTAAAGTGGAAGTGGCAAATCAAGGTGTTGTAGCAGCATTGTTAGAAGACCAGGATGCCAGCTATATAGAAGTGTTTGACAAAGAAGGCAACAAATTAGTGTCTCATAAAACATTGTTAGATGAGAATGGATATCCTGTAGATTTTTCGCTGTCACAAAATGGCGAAAAGATGGCAGTGTCATATATGACAGTAAATAATGGAGCCATGTCAAACAAAGTAGTATTTTTCAATTTTTCCACTGCAGGGAAAAATGCAGATGACAAGGTGGTTGGAACATTTGACCAATATAAGGATACCATTGTACCTATAGTGAATTTTTTGTCAGACAATCAGGCAATAGCTGTAGGAGAAAATGTATTAACAATATATAAAGTTGGCGACAAGCCGGACATTAATGAACAGGTAAAAATACAGGACGAAATACAAAAGGTATTTTACAGTCAGGACTACGTGGGATTTATTTTAAAAAATAGCAACAGCAAATACCCATATCGAATCGAAGTTTACGACTTGAATGGAAGCCGTAAGATGAAAAAAGAAATAAAAATGGAATATGATAATGTAGCGTTTTCAGGAGACAATGTGTTGATGTACGATGATATGAACTGCCAGATTATATCATTTGAAGGAGTTGAGAAATTTAAAACAACTTTCAAAGGTGAAATGAATGGCATTATCCCTATTGATGGAAAGAGAACATTTTTATTTATGAGTAAATCAAAGATTCAAAAAGTAAAATTAGATTAAAGCAGGCTGTAAATAAAAAACAAAAGTGAAATAGGAGATAATATGGGAAACATATTGATGATAATAGTTGGATTGTTTATGATGGCTATGGGCCTGATAGGCCTAAAAAGAGGAATGATTAAAATGGCATTTTCTCTTGTTTCGGTAGTTATCATATTAATATTGGTAAATTTGTTAACGCCTCTTGCAAAACAGATAATAGAAAACACACCTATTTATACTCAGGTGCAGGGAAGTATTGAACAATACGTAAAGGACAATGTAGAGTCTACAAGTGATGACATAACACAGACAGGTGTTACTGCACAGCAGAAAATCATTAATCAGTTGCCACTTCCAACAGAAATTAAGAAAAATCTGGAAGTTAACAATAATGAAAAAGGATATAAACTTTTAGAAGCAACAACATTTGCAGAGTACATTTCCAAGTACCTGACAGACATAATTATCAGCGCAATAACATTTGTGATTTTGTTTATTTTGGTATCATTACTTATAAGGTTATTAATTAATGCGCTTGATATTATTGCAAAATTACCTATTATAAAAACATTCAATTCAATGGGTGGTGCGATTATCGGCCTTGCAGAGTCAGTTGTGATACTTTGGATTGCATGTGTGGTTGTAACTGCGTGCAGTTCTACAGAGTGGGGACAGCAAATCTGCAAAGCTATAGGAGAAAATCAGTTTTTAAGTTTAATTTATGACAATAACGTAATACAACACTTTATAACAAATTTAATAGGTTTATAAAATAATTTAACATCAGTTTTATAATTAAATGAATAATAAATTTATAAAGTTAAAAGATAAATTTATAAAAGTTAGAAAATTAATTTATAAAGTTGTTGACAAATAATTAGACTTTTGATAAACTATCAAGGCTGTGAGAATGCACAGCCCTTATGGCTCCTTGGTCAAGCGGTTAAGACATCGCCCTTTCACGGCGGTAACACGGGTTCGATTCCCGTAGGAGTCACTTCCGTCAAGATTCTCGAGCTCTTGACGATAACAAGAACCCTTGTTATAATAAAGGGGTTCTAAATATATGGCGCAATAGCCAAGTGGTAAGGCACGGGTCTGCAACACCCTGATCACCAGTTCAAATCTGGTTTGCGCCTCTTTAGACTATCTACATATGTGGGTAGTCTTTTTTTTATTTATATGTTATTATCATAGAAGACGAAGGAAAGGGGAAATTAATATGAACAGAAATAAAATATTGTCTATATTTACAGCATTGGTTTTAACAATTACTATGATTGTGCCGGCATCGGGAGTAAATGGTGCTACAAGTGGTGATGGTTCAGGTTCAGCTGACTGGCCACTTAATTTAGGCATATCATATTCATCGTTAGAAAAATCAGATTATAAGTTAGGAACATCTACAGAGTTTGAGATTGCGTACTATCCATCATCAAATCAAGGTGGAATAAAAGCAACAAGACATATTGAAATAAATGGTCCTGAAGTTGCTACAGACATTCAGTATTCAGAGCACAAGCAGACAGCTTCAGACAGAACATGGTCAGATATCAGTTCGTTTTCAAAAGAAGTTACTATTACAGAGTCAAAAACAGAATATATAAAGGCAACATTCAATGCCGAAGGTACATACAAGATTAGATTTTGGCTTGAAAATGGAGAAACATCTGTTGAAACAACACGTACAATATATGTTAGTGATTCAGGAATTTTCAGACTTCCAACAAAACCAAACAATATGAGAGAATCTTTAAATAAAAAGAAGATTCAGTGGAGTGTTTCACAGGCACCATCATTTGTCAGTGTATCATACAATTTTTATGTAGATGGTCAGTTAATTAACAAAGAACCGATTGTTGCATCGGCTAGTGGAAATTTGGAAATATACAAATCAGAATTTGAAGACCTGCTCACACCGGGAAGCCATATTTTTCAGGTAGAAGAAGTTTATACACGTGGAAAAGTTTCTGTTAAATCAGAAAAGGAATCCATGGAATATGCCATAGAGGAGCCAACAACAACAGAGGCACCAACTACAACAGAGGAGTCAACAGAGGAGCCAACAACAACAGAGGAGTCAACAGAGGCGCCAACTACAACGGAGAAGTCAACGGAGGCACCAACTACAACAGAGGAGTCAACAGAAGCGCCAACTACAACAGAGGAGTCAACAGAAGCACCAACTACAACGGAGAAGTCAACAGAGGCACCAACTACAACGGAGAAGTCAACGGAGGCACCAACTACAACAGAGGCACCAACAACAGCGAAAGAAACAACAACGCCAACAATTTGTCCAACCGTAAAGAAAATTAGTCTTGCCAAAGGAAAAATAACAAAGGCGGAAAAAAAGAAAAAGGCAAAGAAATTAAGAATAACATTTGCAAGAATAAAGAATGCAACTGTATATCAGGTACAGATAAGCAAATCAAAGAAGTTTAGTAAAAAAACAACTATTACTAAAAAAACAAAGAAAACAAAATATACATTTAGAAAACTTAAGAAAAATAAAAAGTATTTTGTAAGAGTCCGCGGAGTAGCAATAGTAGGCAAAAAATGCTATTATGGAAAGTGGAGCAATAAAAAAAGTGTAAAATTGAAAAAATAATAACACGAAAGATTTCACAGTTTATGTGGAATCTTTTGCTATAAGAGAGGTAAAAAATGAAGAGAACAATATCATTTGGAGGAATCTTTAACAGATTTGCGTATAAAACAAAGACACCTGTAAAGAAAACTATCATTTCTTTGATTATTGTGGCGGTGTTGGAATTTGCAGCATTTTATGCATTTCTTCCACCACTTAACATACATTCAATGGAATTTTGGCAGTTTCAGGGAGTGTTTGCAGTAATGTTTTTAATATTAACATTTACAATGCCAAAAGAAACAGACAGTGGCTTGAAGTACAACATTGTATCAAAAATTGTAGGTATTGTAATTATAATAGGAGTGGTTTTAGTTATTGTGGGGAATATTGTTTCAGCAAAAATATTTAATGCTGGAAAATATTCTTCATTAATAGACATAAAAGATACAAAATTCGAAAATATAATCAAACCTACAGACACAATAACTGATGTAGCATTAATGGATACTGACAGTGCCAAGGTGGTTGGACAAAGAGCCATTGGCGCACTTTCAGACGTTGTCAGCCAGTATGAAATTAGCGGAGAATACAGTCAGATAGCATTAAAAGGTGAGCCAATGAAAGTGGCAAGTCTGGAATATGCAGGATTTTTTAAATGGTTCAACAACCGCAAGGATGGGATTCCAGGATATGTATTGGTAGACGCAGTAGATTTTGAGGCTGATTATGTAAAACTTGAAAAGCCAATAAAATACACACCATCAGGTTGGTTTAATGACAATCTTGAAAGACACATGAGGTTTAAATATCCAACAGCTATTTTTGAAGGTTACTATTTTGAGCTGGACGAGGAAGGAAAGCCATATTATATCTGTCCAACCATGACTGCCAAAGTTGGAATGTTTGCCGGATACGACGTTAATGGAGTGGTAATATGCGACCCTTGTACCGGTGATTGCGTAAAATATGATTTGGATAAAGTGCCAAACTGGGTAGACGGAGTTTATGATGGAGATCTGATTCAGCAGAAATATAACTGGTATGGTGAGTTGTCAGATGGATTCTGGAACAGCATAATAGGTCAGAAGGATTGTAAAAAAGCTACAGAGGACTATGGTTACAAAGTTATGGACAATGACGTGTGGATTTACACCGGTGTAACTTCTGTTATTGATGATTCTTCAAATATCGGATTTGTTATGGTTAATGCAAGAACCGGAAAGGCAAGTTACTTTAACGTGGCAGGAGCAGAAGAATTTTCAGCTATGGAAGCAGCAGAAGGTCAGGTTCAAAACCTTGGATATGATGCGGCATTTCCGTCACTTATAAATATAGATGGACGTCCAACCTATTTTATGGTATTAAAAGATAAAGGAAGTCTTGTAAAACAATACGCATTGGTAGATGTGAAAAAGTATAGTATAGTGGCTACAGGCACAACCCAGAAAGACACATTAAATACTTATCGTAAGCTATTAAAGGAGAATGGTATTTCTGCAAAGACAAGTACCGAAAGTATGGAGAAGCAGTATGCTCATCAGCAGGTTACTGTAAAAAATATCAGATTTGCAAATATTGGAGAGGACACCTACGTTTATATAACAGACCAAAACGGAAATGTTTATAAAGAAAAATTTGCAGATGATGAAACATTAATTTTTATACAGGAAAATGATGTTATAGATATTTATTATGAAGAAACTCAGGAAACAAAGATACGAACAATTGAAGAATGGAAGTCGAAAAATGAGGAGACAACAACTGAGAAAAATAAGTAAAAGTGTAATGGCGCTATTATTGGCTACAACTATGATGGTAGCACCAATTCATACAAAGGCAGAAACAAAATACAAACTTTCCAAGACAAACATAACTTTGTCAAAAGGAAAGACAAATAAGCTGACGTTAAAAAACGCTCCGGCAAAAGCTAAGATATCCTGGCGAACATCAAACAAGTTTGCTGTGTCGGTATCAAATGGTAAAATTAAGGCGTTAAAATATGGTACAGCTACAATTACGGCCACTTACAAGAAGAACAAATATTATTGCAAGGTTACTGTGCCTGATGGAACAAGAACCATCACAGCAGACACATACAGTCTTGATTTGGCGGAAAATCAGGAGCATGCACTGAAGGTTACGGCTACAAAGAAAGTAAGTTTTCATTCTGAAAATGAACATATTGCCACAGTAAACGAAAATGGTGTAGTGCGAGGGGAAAATCCCGGAACAACAAAGATTGTAATGAAAACAACTACGGCTTATGTAGTTTGTAATGTAACCGTAAGAGCCAGTGAGAATAACATTAATGCACCAGATTCATCAGTTAGCAGAAGAAAGGTGGCTGTAAGACGACTTACAGCAAAAAATAATGCAAGATTTGAGAGAATAACATGGGCAAAGAATAAAAAAATTAGATTTAAAATTGCCAATGTAGATGAAAGTCAGATTAAGAAATGTTCTTGGAAAACTGAGGATAAAACCAAGGTAAGCAAGCCGGTCAAAACAAAAAGTAAGGTAGTTGCAGAAGCAAAAACTTTAAAAAAAGGTAATACAAAAGTTTCAGCAACGGTAAAATACAAAAACGGAAAAGTTGTTACATACACATCAAAAGTATATGTAACCGATCCACAAATAAATACAAAACATCTTATTTTATCTAGTACAGGATATAACAAAGACCAATATATTTCTTTTAAAGGTCTTAGCAAATACAGCAAAGTACAGTGGGTAGGTGTAAACGAAGAAAAGTTATATTTTACTCCTTATCATAGTGAAGCAAAATTCCACGGCAAAACAGCCGGAAAAGGCGAGTTTAAGGTTCAGGTAGATGGAAAGACATATAAGGTGACCTATCAGGTATTTACACCAACGTGGGGGAAAATCACATCAGTGTTGGCAAAAGACAAAACTACTCAGATTAAGATAGGTGGACTTGGTGATATTAAACCTGAATTTGTCAGTCGAAACACAAAGGTTGCTACGGTAGATGAAGATGGTGTGATTACAGGTAAAAAAGGTGGAGTAACATATGTTGATATAAAAATTGGATCATATAGATACAGCTATAGAGTGGAAGTGGCAGCCAAAGGTATAAAGACTATTATTAATAGAGCCAACTACATAGTAAACAACTGGAAATACAATCAGGGTAAAAGAATGAAAAAAGGTTATTATGACTGTTCATCTCTTGTGTGGAAAGGATACAAGGCATACCACAATTACAATACCAGACTTGGAAGTAGCAATTATGCATTGACAGCAGCAGGATTGTTTGATTATTTAAATGAAAAAGGACAGATTAAGTATTACGGATATTTGGCATACAACTACATGAATCCGGGAGATTTGATTTTCTATGGTGATTATGACAGCGCCGTGCAATACAGCACACCAGGCAGAACATTAGACATATATCACGTATCCATGTATGCAGGAAATGGTATGGTTGTGGAAAAAGGTGGACAGACAATTAATTATAACAATATAGATCATATAGTTGGAATAGGAAGGGTTGTAAACTAATGGATTATAATATTGGAGATATTGTTATGCTCAAAAAAGGGCATCCATGTGGTGCTAATGAGTGGAAAATCATTAGAACAGGAGCAGACTTTAAACTAAAATGCAGAGGCTGTGACAGAATCGTGATGATACCCAGAAAAACATTTGAAAAAAGCGTTAAAAAGCTCTTGCAATAAGGGCTTTTTTATGTTAAAATGACGTTTCGTGATATATAAAAATTTTCCTTGCTTTTCCCATCACACATTTAGGGGAGAGGCCAGAGACCAAAAGGAGGTAAAAGCATGAACAAATATGAGATGACAGTTGTTATTAGTGCAAAACTTGAAGAAGAAGGAAGAACTGCAGAGCTCGACAAAGTTAAGGCTCTTGTAGAAAAGTTTGGTGGTACTATTGCAAACATCGATGATGCTGGAAAGAAGAAGTTTGCTTACGAAATCCAGAAGATGTCAGAAGGTTACTACTACTTCATCACTTTTGATACTGATAATGTAAAGGCTCCAAGCGAAATAGAAAGCCAGCTTCGTATTATGGAAAATGTCCTTAGATTTATGACTGTTGCAGTAGAAGCATAGTTTTAACAAGAGAGGTATTTAATATGAATAAGGTTATTTTGATGGGTCGTTTGACTCGTGATCCTGAAGTAAGATATTCAACATCAGGGGACAGTCAGTTAGCTATTGCAAGATATACATTAGCAGTTGACAGAAGATTTAAAAGAGATGGAGAGCAGACAGCTGATTTTATCAGATGTGTAGCATTTGGTAGAAGTGGTGAGTTTGCAGAAAAATACTTCCATCAGGGAACTAAGATTGTAGCTGAAGGTCGTATTCAGACAGGAAGCTACCAGGACAAGGATGGTAAGACAGTTTACACTACAGAAGTAGTTGTAGAAAATCAGGAATTTGCTGAAAGCAAAGCAACATCTGATAATAATGCAGGATTTGCTCAGGCACCTGCAGCATCAGCACCAACAGCTCCAGCAGGAGACGGTTTTATGAATATTCCTGACAATGTAGACGATTCAGGATTACCATTTAACTTTTAATTAAATTAGGAGGTCAAGTTATGCCATATAATAAGAGTGAAAGACCAGATTCTCCAATGAGAAGAAGAGGCGGTCGTAGAAGAAGAAAAGTTTGTGCATTTTGCGCAAGCGAAAATAAGGCAATCGATTATAAAGATGTAGCAACATTAAAGAGATTTGTATCTGAAAGAGGTAAAATTCTTCCTAGAAGAATGACAGGTACATGCGCTAGACATCAGAGAGCTCTTACAACAGCTATTAAGAGAGCAAGAAATATCGCATTAATGCCATACACAGTAGAATAATCGCGAAGCACACAAGCAACGTGTGCAAGCACTACAAATAAAAAGAAGTAGCATCCCTTATGCTTGCATAAGAGGGGTGCTACTTCTTTTTATTTGTAGCGGCTGACGCATGTTGCGCCAGCCGCGTACTTATTGATTTTTTTCAAACAACTGCTCCATATCAATGAGTGAAAATAAAAAATCAATAAGAAGTGCGGCACATACGAAAAAGTATGATGGCATTGCCATTGGACTCAGAAGCAACGCCAACTAGAACCTTGATATGGCAGATTAAGGATGGAAAAGTAGTAAAACTTGTAGTTTCACAATATTAATAATAGAAAATTAAAAAGACAATCCGAAGGGGTTGTCTTTTTATATCAAAACTTAAACTATGGTTTAACAAAAAAGACAGTAGATTACAGTCGTAAACTACTGTCTTTTTAGAAATAAAAATATTATTTGCCAGAATCAGGCTCAGTAAAACGTTGAAGCGCACGAAACAACTTAATAACAGTTTCTATATTTTCACTACCTAATGCTTCGGTATATTTTTTGATGATATCGTAATCTGTATAACCACCTTTTCCAGTTAAAAGGTAGTCACAACTAATGTCTAGTGCCTCACTAAGTTTTATAATATTTTCAGGTCTAATGCCCTTTGTACCGTTTTCAGCATTGCTAATCATCTGTGGTGTTACATTCATCATTTCAGCTAACTGCTCCTGGGACAGATGTGATTTTTTCCTGCTGTCACGTATACGATGTCCCATTTCTTTATACAATTTATTTTTGTCCATGATTTTCTCCGTTAAAAAATTTAATTAAAAATTAATTTTTCACACTGTTTGCTTATCATCAAAGATAACTAATAGTTTAACAATAAAGACAAATAAAATTAATAAACCATAGTTGAAAAAACACAACCATAGTTATATAATACAGATATAACATTACACAAAAATAGCAAATAGTATAAAAAAGGGTAAAAAATGACAAAAAGTAACAAATGGATTTCTGTAATATTGTGTACAGTAATTATTTTCATGTTGATGTTAATTTTTGTAGGTGGACATAGCACAGGTGTTAAGGCTGAAATAATTGAGCCAACAAATGGTGTGGAAACAACTGATGCAATAGAGACAACAACCTTTATAGAGGAGACAACACAGGATAGTACGGAAACAACATATATAGAAGAAACAACACAGAATAATATAGTGGAGACAACGCAGAGATATGGTTTTTATAAGATAAAGGGCTACACATATTATTACTTAAAGAACGGAAAGAAAGCTGTTGGTTTCAAAAAAATTAAAGGAAAAACCTATTACTTTTCATCTAGGGGCAGGATGGTTAAAGGCTTTAAGAAAATCAAAAAAAGAAAATACTTTTTTGATAAAAAGGGACGAATGGTAAAAGGTTTTAGAAAAATTAAAAAATCTAAATATTATTTTAATAAAAAAGGAATAATGCAAACTGGGTTTAAAAAGATAAAAAAGAACAGATATTATTTTAAAAAATCCGGAAAGATGTGTTGTGGCTTTATGTACAGAAAGTACAAAAAACGTAGCATCCTGGATTATTTTGATAAAAAAGGTCGATTAAAAACAGGAACCTTTAAAGTTAAAAAAGTTACATACAAAGCAAGGAAAAATACCGGTGAAATTTATTACTTGAATAATAATGTAGTATCCATTTGCCAGAGACCACAACTTCCAACGGGATGTGAAATAACATCATGGACAATGATGGTGCAGTATGCAGGAAAAAGAATGAATAAAATAACTGCAGCTAATATTATGCCACATAGTGGAAATCCAAACTATGGATTTATGGGTAGCCCTTATTCCAGTAGTGGACATGGCTTGGTTGTTTACCCAAACGGACTTGCCGGAATAACAAGAAGATATCTTGGAAATTACAAGAACCTTACAGGTTGTAGTTACACTACAATAAAAAATCAATTGAAAAAAGGTCATTTGGTATTGGTATGGTTGAATGGTCTAAATGGATTTTGCTCGCACATAGTTACATTGACAGGATATGATGAAAGTTATTTTTACTACAGTAATCCGTGGACAGGGTGCAAGGAAAGATTCAGTTATGGATATTTTGGAGCATTGTGGCGTGGCAATGGAATGAGAGCCATGTCATATTGATGGAGAAGGAAGAGAAAAGTGTTGATTTTGTTCTAATATTGAGATAGGAGAGTAAATAAATGAGGGAAATATTAAAAAAAATAATGAAAGTAACCGTTGTAATTTCATTTCTTTTGGGAATATGTATTTTAGCAAATAATAGTGTTGTTCAAGCAAAGATTGAAATGGAAGATAATACAAAAAAAGTTAAGAATTATGGAGATAATTATGAATATGTAGGTTACATAAATGATGATAACACATTTACTTTGTGTGGGGTTAATGGAATTAAATTATATGTAAGTGATGGAAAACTGGAGTTGCCAAGCTATGTATCAGGTCATAAAGTTACAAGAATTGAAGGTGTAGGAGAGAAATATTGGAACTCTTTTGAAATTTTTTCGCCGGAGTTAGTGACTGAAATATCATTTCCTGACACTGTTGAGGCTATAAGTGAAGAAGCTTTCGATAATAAATTTATAAATTTGAAAAGTGTAAAATTACCAAATAATAAACTGTTTTACGATGAAGAATTGCATGAAAAAAAGTATGATTGGGACTATGATAGCGATTATTTAGAGTTTAAAAAATCATCTTTAACAGAGGTAAGTTGTGCAAAAACAATGAGATGGATGGAAAGTGATTATAGAAATTATAAGATAAAAGTCATTAACATCATTGGAGACTTGAACGAGATTAAAATTAACGCAAGATACAAATATTCTTATTTAGAGAAATTGACAATGAATGATAATATTGAAAAATGCACAATATTTTATGGAGAAAATTTGAAGGATGTACAGTATTCAAATAATATCAAAGAACTTGAAATAGAAGGAAATAGTCTGGTAACCAGTTTAAAACTACCAGAGAAACTAGAAAGATTATATTTAGGGTGGTTTGAAAATATAAAAAGTATACAATTGCCAAATAGTATTAAATATTTATCAATAGGTGGTTTGGAACAAATGGAAGATATAAATTTGCCGAATTCATTAGTTGAATTGGCAATGTATAACTTCCCTAAAATGACAAATGTAAATTTACCAAAAACAGTAAAGGTATTTAGCATAAGTGATATGGAAAACCTTTCTTCGATAAATTGTCCACAGGGATTAAAAAACATAAGTATTCCTGTTGCAGTTGGTTGTCCTAATTTAAAGATTGAAATTTGGATTAATACTATGGGAGATGCTAGTTTGTATAGGGATTTTGCTATAGAAGGTAGTGATGTAGATCCAAGTTCCAATTATGATTATTATTGGTATTACCATGAAATGAGATATTACAACAGTGGAATAGAAAAAATAAACATAAGTGAAAAACTTTTTTATGATGAGGCATATTATCTTTATAAAACAACTTTTTCAGGGGCAAACAATCTGAAAGCTGTTAATGTTATTAATCCAACAAAGGGATACTATTATAGCATAGATGGTGTTTTATATTGGAGTGATGATAAAAAACAAAGGGATAATGATGATTTGTTGTTGTATCCTGCTGCAAAGAATGTAGGTGGAAACTTTACAATTCCATCGTGGGTTAAATGTATATATGTATATGCCTTTGATGGATGTAAATTAAGTACGGTCACAATACCGGAGAATGTACCTAGAAAATTTTACTATGACTACTATAGTAACATGGTTCACCAAGAAAAAAGCTTTTTGGATTATAACAAAATAAAGTTAAAAGTTGTTCCATATAGTTTGGCTTGTACAGAAACTGCCAAAGATTTGGCTGAGGAACTAGGGGTTAGTAATGACAGAGTGTTAGCATATAAAGGAAATGAGTATAAAATCACGTATGATTTAGCAGGAGGAAAAAATAACCCTAAAAATCCAAACTTTTATACAGCAGGAGATAAACCAATTTATCTCAAAGATCCTACAAGAAGAGGATATATTTTTGCAGGATGGAAAAGAAGTGATGGGGAAAAGTGGGGAATGCATACTGGAATATATAAAAAATTTCAGGACTTAAAATTCACTGCATATTGGGTAAAAAAATTTTCAACTGCAAGAATAACAAAAATAAAGAATATATCGGGTAAAAAAATAGAAATAAAATATAAAAAAGTAAAAAAGGTAGATGGATACCAAATAGAATATAGTACCGATAAGAAGTTTACAAAAAATTGGAATGTAATAAACACAAAAAAAACAAAAATTACAATAAAAAGATTAAAAGCAAAAAAGAAGTATTACATCAGAATACGAACATATAAAAAAGTAAATGGATTCACAGTATTTAGCAAATATACAAAAACAAAAACAGTTTTTGTAAAAAAATAAAAAATTAAAAAAGGAGATTTATTATGCAAAAAATCAAAAGAAGTTTATCAGTGATGTTGGTACTTACCGTATTATTTACAACAATGGTTGTTACAGGATCAATTACAACAGAGGCAAAAGTTCAAAAAAAGACTGGAGTATATAGTACAGCTTTGTCTACAAAAAATAATAAAACCGTCAAAGATTATTCTTATGCTAAAAAGTTAGTGTTTAAAGGAAAAACTTTTACAGTATATGGTTCAATGCACTATACAAAGCCGCGAGGTGTACGTAAATTATATAAATCTAAAAAAAGAAAATATATAATTTCAAACCAATGTAAATTTCGCAATAAAGGAAAGGAAGTGAACTATAAACAATTTAAAAAGTTGGTACTACCCCTTAAAAAAGGTGGCTACACTACTAAATACATGGTATGGGTAATTGAGGGGGGAAAGGTAACAGAAATAATATATGCCCCTCTAGCCTAAGATATGACAAAAAATTAATTGCATATAGTGGAGGAACAACAGACAGCTGGACAGGATTTAAACTAAAAAACGGAAAAATATATTCAAATACAGCATTTTATATATACAAAGATTGGCAAAGTAATGGAAAACTAAAGTGTATATATTACGTAAATGGAAAGAAAGTATCAAAGAAAAGATATTATAAGAAATTTAATAATTTAAAAGCATTAAAAACTAAAAATTACAGATAGGAGTGAATTATTATGAAAAGATTAAAGTATATTCTTGGTATTGTTATTTGCATTGCAGTAGGTTTTTGTATTCATAACACAGATGCACAAGCAAAAACTATAGGAGATGGCGGACGATATAAAAACGTGGCTACAAACTATAAGATAGGAGATTTTATCGCAACATCAGCACCATACCAGTTGGATTATGATTATAATAGCATTGGACATAATTATTATAAAATGAAAATTGATAAAAAAACATATTTAAGTATGACAGCAGTTACAACAAAACATGATGAAAGAGCATATGTTACAATAGAAGATACAAATGGAAAGTGCCTTATGTTTGAAAGCACTGATGATGACAATAATAGGGGATACCAAGCAGTGTACACTGAGATAGCATTGTCACCAGGTACATATTATATTGATGTAACAGGTGGAAATTATTGCGCATATACAACAACTGGAGTTAAGTTTGAACTGAAACAGACTGAAACAAAAAATACAAAAATAGGAACATATAAAAATACATACAAATCTACTGCTTGCAATGTTTCTATTGGAAATAAATTTATGGGAGTGATTAATTCGAGTTATAACAACGAAAGGAACTATTTCAAATTTAAAATAAATAGCACAAAAGATATTAAAATAACGGGCAGTTGTGGATCTGATACTATGCCAATATTTTTGTATAATAGCAAAGGAAAAGTGATAAAGTGTATATTTGATAAAAAGGTAAATACTACAGTGACACTGAAAAAAGGAACATACTATATTGAAATAGAAAATGGAATGAATGGGGAAATCATTGATTATTATTCATTAACATTAAAAGATGTGACAGTCAAAAAGCCTGCAACTCCTGTACTGAAAAAAGTATCAAGTAAATTGGTTTTCAGTTATAAGAAATATGAAGCCGGATGTAAATATCAGTTTCAAATGAGCACAAAAAGATCTTTCAAAGGTGCTAAAACATACAATATGGGAGCGTTGGTAACTTATAGAAGAAACAAAAGATATTATTTTAGAGTGAGAGCATACCGCACTGGAAATAATAAAAAAGTGTACAGTGGCTGGAGCAACGTGAAAAGTGCAAAACTAAAATAAGTAAAAATGAGGCAAGATTTATGCACCTGTTAGATGAAATGAATTCACAGATATTAAATAATTAAGGACTTAAATAGCTCACCATCGTTTAATGTATATGAGTTTAAACAGTTATTATTAGATATACAGTTAGAATCAGTTGGCACACAAGCCCAAAAAGACACGTAGAGCAAATGTACAAACGCAGAATACTAAAACTGTACTTCAAGATTCGCCATGAACTTGGCTACTTATAGTCAATTAATCAAAGGGGATAACCAATCTGGTTGCCCCCTTAAAAATACTGTTAATTATTAAAATATATAATAGGTAAGAAAAAATTTTAAAACTCAACGTGGTTTACATAAAATAACCTAGATCCCTTACTCTATTTTTTTCATTATTTTCTCAACATTGTAATCTGGACCAAATTCTATAGCAACATCATATATTCTCTGAATTCTTGAAATGTCTTCCTCTAATTCATTGGCAATCTGTTCCACAACTTTCCCTTTTGACATCTTCTTGCAAATTTGAGAAATAAGATGTTGGTTCTCACCTTTTTCAAGCCCATCTGCTTCCCCTTCTTCATATGCCCGTTGGCGGAATCTCTCCATAACGGCTTCTTCGTCATATTCTGTTAGTAATGTATGCATAGCTTCAGCCTTCCTTTCCAGCAGAAAATCCTTACATTTTCAACAAGTCTTCCTGAGACACAAGCTTGACACCATTTTTCTTTAAAATAGCAGCAACCTTGTCGTTGTCCTGAACTCTGAAAATCATAAGAGCATCATCAGTGCCTCTTGCAAGGAAAGTGTAAACATATTCAACACTTACATCAGCTTCAGCCAAAATATTCATGGCACTTGCCATTGCACCTGGCTTATCAGGAATTTTAACACCAATTACCTGTGTTAATTTGCAGATCCAATCATTGTCCTTTAACAAAGTCAAAGTATCAAGTGGCTTATCAACGATAATACGGATAATACCAAATTCGCTTGAATCTGCAATTTCAAAAGCTCTCATGTCAATATGATTTTCGGCAATAAAGTTTGTAAACTTTGCAAGATTGCCGGGTTTGTTTTCTATAAAAACAGATATCTGATTAATGTACATACCAATACCTCCTTAAATTTTACGCTTATCAATAACACGGACAGCTTTTCCTTCTGAACGTGTAATAGACCTAGGTTCAACTAATTTAACCTTGGCATAAATACCAAGCATGCTCTTAAGAGCAGCAACAATTTCTTTTTCCTTAACTTCAATGGCACTAATAGTGTCAGAGAACATTTCAGGTGTCATTTCAACAAGAACTTCCATAGTATCACTGTTGTTTACACGGTCAACAATCAACTGATAGTTGGCTGGCATACCCTGTTTAATAAGAACTTCTTCAACCTGTGAAGGGTATACGTTTACACCCTTGATAATCAGCATGTCATCTGAACGTCCCATTAATCTGTGAATACGTGCATGAGTTCTGCCACATTTACATTTTTCTCTTGTAATGTATGTAATGTCCTTTGTACGGTATCTGATAAGAGGGAAAGCCTCCTTTGCAAAACTTGTAAATACAAGTTCACCAATTTGTCCGTCAGGAACAGGCTCAAAAGTATCAGGGTCTACGATTTCAGGAATAAAATAATCCTCGCAAATGTGCATTCCATTTTGCTCCTGACACTCAAATGCAACCCCAGGCCCCCCAATTTCTGTCAATCCGTAAATGTCATAGGCCTTAATACCAAGACGGTTTTCAATGTCAGCTCTCATATCTTCTGACCATGCTTCGGCTCCGAAAATACCTGCTTTTAATTTAATCTGATCTTTGATGCCACGTTCTTCAATTGATTCAGCAAGGTATGAAGCATAACTTGGTGTACAACATAAAATAGTAGAACCAAGGTCTGTCATAAACTGAAGTTGTCTGTCAGTATTTCCTGATGACATTGGAAGTGTTAAAGAACCAACTTTTTGTGAACCACCATTCAATCCAAAACCACCGGTGAAAAGTCCGTAACCATAAGATACATGAACTACATCCTCATCAGAACCTCCGGCAGCAACAATTGCTCTGGCACATCCGTTTTCCCATTTGTCAATATCACCTTGTGTATAAAAATCAACTACACGTTTTCCGGTTGTACCGGAAGTTGAGTGAATACGTATACAATCTTTAAGAGGACAGGCAAGTAATCCATAAGGATAAGCATCTCGTAAGTCATCCTTAGTTAAAAATGGAAGCTTTGATATATCATCTAAAGATTTGATGTCATCAGGAGTCACTCCTTTTTCTTCCATTTTTTTTCTGTAAAAAGGTACATTTTCATATACTCTTTTTACAACATCTAAAAGTCCGTCAGTCTGAATCTGCTCAATCTCTTCACGAGAAGCAGTTTCAATGTCTTCTTGAAAATATTTTCCCATTATTTTGTTCCTTTCTTTCGTTCGTTTTATGAAAATTTGTTTCACATAACTATGGAATAATTTTACACTATTTAGCACGTTAAAGCAATAAAGAAAATTAAATAAAGGAGAAAAAAACCTCTATGATAACAGAGTACAATTTATACAAAAATATCAGCAAAGGAAATAAAAATGTTTTAATTTCCCCCGATAAAAACGTTACAATTTTAAGAAATGTCTAAAATATTTCCCATAACATAAGGAATAATTAGGTCAAAAAATGCTTTAAAACCAGTGCAAAAAAGTGGATAATAAAAACATTTTTCTTCCCATAAAATATAGTATTTGCAAAAATCATATGATATAGTGTTTTTAGATTAAAAGATAAGGCGGATTTGTCTACGGGAAAAAGTATGTTAAGTAATAAATCTTGGAGGATATTATAGGATGAGCAATTTAAGAGGAGTACCTGTTGAAGGTTTTGCAAAAAAGAGCAGAGAAGCAGCGGCAGAAGGTATTGTATTGTTAAGAAATGAAGACAATGTTTTACCATTTACAAAAGAAGACAAAATTTCTGTGTTTGGACGACCACAGATTGAATATTATAGAAGTGGTACCGGCTCAGGTGGAGCTGTGCAGGTTGAATATGCAACCAATATTTTAGATGGATTTAAAAACAGCCATTTAAATATTAATGAAGATTTGGTAAAGGATTATCAGGAATGGCTTAAAGACCACCCATTTGACAATGGTGGCGGTGGCTGGGCATGTGAACCTTGGTTCCAGAAGGACATGGACATTACTGTACCATACGCAAAAGAGCAGGCTGCGAAGTCAAACAAGGCTGTTTATATTGTTGGACGTACAGCCGGTGAAGATAAGGACAATTATAATGGAGCAGGAAGTTATTTGTTAACTGACGAGGAAATCTCCAATATTAAAAATATTACAGAGGCATTTGAGGACGTGGTAGTAGTTCTTAATACATCAAATATTATTGACATGAAGTGGATGAATGACCCACAGTTTAACGGACATATTAAGTCTGTGGCTTATGTATGGTCAGGAGGTATGGAAGGTGGAAATGCAGTTGTTGATGCATTATCAGGATGTGTTACACCTAGCGGAAAGTTACCTGATACTATAGCTTTCAATCTGGAGGACTATCCATCAGATGAAAACTTTGGCAATCCACTTACAAATCTTTACAAAGAAGATATTTATGTTGGATATAGATATTTTGAAACTTTTGCACCTGAAAAGGTTATGTTTGAGTTTGGATATGGACTTTCATATACAACATTTGATATTGAAACAGTGTCTGCCAAGGAAGAAGATGGCAAAATCAAACTTCAGGTAAAGGTTACAAATACAGGGGATAAATATTCAGGAAAAGAAGTTGTACAGGTATACTACAGTGCACCACAGGGTAATCTTGGAAAGCCTGTAAAAGAACTTTGTTCATATGCCAAAACTGAAAATCTTGCACCAAAAGCAAGTCAGGTTGTTGAACTTGAAGTAGCCATAAAAGACATGTCATCATACGATGACAGTGGTGTTACAGGACACAAGTCATGCTATGTATTAGAAGCAGGAGACTACAATATTTTTGTTGGAAACAGTGTTAGAAATGTAGAAAAAGTTTATACACATTCTATAAAACAGTTAGAAGTTGTAGAACAGTTATCAGAGGTTTGCTGTCCAAATGACGAAAATCTTACAATTTTAAAACCTGGAAAACAGAAAGCTGATGGAACTTTTGAAAAAGAATATATCCCATCACAAAAACCTACAGTAGATATGGCAAAGAGAATTGAGGAAAATCTTCCAGAAACTATGGAAATTACAGGTGACAAAGGAATTACACTTCAGGATGTTAAGGATGGCAAAAACAGTCTGGAAGAATTTGTGGCACAGCTTTCAGTTGAAGAACTTGCACAGATTGTAAGAGGCGAAGGAATGAGCAACCCTAGAGTTACTCAGGGTACAGCTTCAGCTTTTGGTGGAATATCAGATGCACTATTTAACTATGGCATTCCTGCAGCATGTTGTGCAGATGGACCAAGTGGTGTCAGATATGAAGGAAAGGCTACACAGCTTCCTATTGGTACAGCCCTTGCAGCATCATGGAATGCACCTTTAGTAAGAGAGCTTTATACAATGGAAGGTGAAGAGTTAAGAGCTAACCAGGTAGATACATTACTTGGACCAGGTGTCAATATACATAGACATCCACTTAATGGTAGAAACTTTGAATATTACTCAGAAGACCCATACCTTTCAGGTACAATGTCTGTTGCATCAACAGGTGGTATCAAAGATGGTGGAGCTTGGGGAACTATCAAGCATTTTGCTTTAAACGGTCAGGAATCACATAGATTTAAAATAGATGCTGTATGTTCAGAACGTGCTATCAGAGAGATTTATTTAAAATCGTTTGAAATGGCAGTTAAAGAAAAGACTGTCATGACACTTATGACAAGTTACAATCCTATAAATGGACACTGGGCTGCATCAAACTATGATCTTTGTACAACAGTTCTTCGTGGAGAATGGGGTTACACAGGTCTTGTAATGACAGACTGGTGGGCAAAAATGAACGATGTTGTAGAAGGTGGCGAGGAGTCAAATCAGGACACAAGAGACATGGTTCGCTCACAGAATGATGTTTATATGGTTGTAAATAACAACGGTGCTGAAGTAAACTCAAACAATGACAATACTGAAAAGTCGGTTGAAGAAGGAACACTGACAGTGGGAGAACTTCAAAGAGCAGCTATCAATATCTGCAATGTTATACTTCATTCACAGGTTATTGAAAGAGAATTGGTAGACACAGATGTTGCAAAATATTTTCCTTCAGTAGATGTTAGCGAAGCAAAATATCAGCAGTTTAATTTATCAGAAGATAACAAGGTAATGTTTGATTCAGGTAAAGTTGCTACAATGATTGTTGAAGAAGATGCAGAATACACTATCATAGTAAATATTGCATTTGACAAGTCAAATCTTGCACAGTCTACAGTCAATGTAAATGCAAATGGTGAGAATGTGGTAGTTATTCAGACAAACGGTACAGATGGCAACTGGATTACACAGAAACTTTGTAAGGTTAAATTGGATAAGGGAGCTTACAACATTAAGCTTGAAGATGTATTGGCAGGTATTAAGGTTAAATACATGCAGTTTAAAAAATTAAAAAGAAAATAGGAAATAAAGACCGGAAAGCCATTCAAAACACGTCATATTTCTAACTTTGCTGCGCCGCCTATTAACAATTGCTTTCGCAAACTCAGCCACTTCGTGGCTTCAAACAGTGCTTCGCAATTGTAGTTAGGCTTGCAAAGTTAACAAAATATTTCCTGGTTTTTGAATGGTTTTCCGGCTCTTTATTTGTCCGTGGGAAAATTTCCCAATATAATGTTTGGAATATCCCTACCACAGTGTAGTTTAAATATAAAGTTCTACAGGATTACACTATATTTTTTTGTCAGTTAAAGGTAAATAGAGAAAATGTGTGCAAAAGACTTTATAAATAGGATACCAGTTTTATAATAACTTATATAATCCGGACTGATGATATAGAGTGGAACTAAAATAAAAAGAGAAAAGCATTTAAGAACAAAAAGAAACTCTACGTAAGAGTAAAAGCCATTGGGGCCACAAAATGGCCTAAACCAAAAAGAATCATTGTGAAGAAATAAATTACACATAATAGAAAGCGATATATATTTAAAAACTAGAAATATGACGTGTTTTAAATATATATCGCTTTCTTATTGTGTATGGTTATTTCAAATCGGCTTTCTTTTCGTAGTGCCAGAATTCGTATGTGCTGTACTTTTCGGCAGTTCCTTTCATCCAGTCATAAACTCTGTTACGCAAATCTTCTTTTGCAGCCTTCTTGCTTAAAACAGGATTGGCGTACATAGGGTCGCTACAATATACAGTAATGGCAGGATGCCTGAAAAAACATCTGAAAGGCCAGTGACGTTTTCTGTATGTAACAACTGATGCAACAACCGGAGCATTAAGTGCTACAGGATAAGCAAAACTTGCACTTTTAAAAGGCCTGATACCTGTGTAATAAGGCCAGATATGAGCCTCCGGATATATGGTAATGCAGGCATTTTCGTGAATGCGTTTAGAAACTGTCTGCAACATTTTTTTCATGCTGGCAATGTCATAGCCAAGAGGCATAGCACCAAGCATTGCAACCAAATGGCTTAATCCACGAATGGAAAAAGCGTCGTTTCCCGCCATAAAATATGTGCGATGTCCCCATCCTGAAACAGTTGCAGAAATCAATGGGTCAATATGCTGGGTATGATTACTATACATAAAACAACCGGTTTTAAGTTTTCTGATTACGCCTTTATTCTTTACACGAAGTCCTACGACAAAAGTATTAAAAAGCTTTACTATAGGATAGGCAATCAGATAGTAGAGAATATCCGCGAAGAAATTCCACAATCTGCTTTTATGTATCCACTTGTAATCCTTTGGCAAAGGCTTCGTTTTGATGCCCTGGGTCGCGGCAAAATCATCATTTAATTCATCTTCGTAAAAAATCTTCTTCATAGAATCACTTCCAAATCTTAATATAACTAATGTTTAATATGTATCTATACTGTTAAAATACAACATACAATTGATGGTTTACATAAATTAGCAAAGTCCCAATTTTTTATCATGACAACTTACAATCATTTCTTCCATCCGGTCCATACATTTTTCGAATTCCCATTGTTTTGAAAAATCTGCATATTCTAAACTACGCTTTTCTTTTTCTTTTGGATGCTCAATCCAATAATCTATTTTCTTTGCAAGGTCTTTTGCATTGTTGCAGGCAAATAAATTCTTGTCATCTAATGCAAAATACTTTGTAGCCGAACGTGGCGAGTTGTTTATAACAGGAACCAAACCACATGAAATAGCTTCCAAACATGAAATAGCTTCTAGTTCTATCTCAGCTGCATGAACATATAAATCAGCAGTGCCAAGGACTTTAAGAAGGTCCTTTCTGGAGTAAAACTTCATAATTGGTTGTATTGGCAAATGCTTTTGGGAATAAGCTTTTAATTTCTCTTTTTTTGGACCGTCACCTGCAAAAATCAATTGAATACGATTACGGTACTTACTTTTGTTTACAGCTTTTAAAAGAACTATATGAGTTTTCTCAGTGCTGTATCTGCCGGTAAACAATATTCTAAAAAGCCCATCGTTTGGATGGAACTTTGGAATATCCCTGTTAAAATCCTTATTTACGCCATTTGAGATAACAAAATGAGGCGTTACTCCTACTACATTTTCAAATGTATTGCAAATAAACTGGGTTGGGTAGTGAATACCATCACAATATCTGTATAAATGTTTGTAAAAAACTTTGTATACTCTCTCGTTAAAACGCTTTGCATTCATCAAATGCAGGTGGTTAGAAAAATTCTCTGCCTGACAGTGAAAACCTGCTGTAAGAGGAATGTTATGTTTGTGGCAGTATTTTGCAACGTAGCATCCCGTTAAAAACGGAACCATAACGTGCACAGCATCAATGCCCTTTAACGCCTTTTCAATTACTTTTTTGTCAGGACGTGAAATGCTGACTCCGTTTTTTGCTACATAGCCGTTAAAAGGACCAACATTTAAAGTCTTCACAATATAGTATCCGGGAATAGTTACCTTTTCGGGGTCCGGACAAATTACACGGACATCATGGCCCTTTGATTTTAGCCAGTTGATAAGATTCATTGCCGCAATGGTAGTGCCGTTATTTTCTTCCCCTAAAACATCACTTACAATTGCAATTTTCATAAAGTAACCTCATTTCTCTCAAAACTCTCCTAATAGTATAATGCCTATATAAAAATTATTCAAAGAAAAAATGGTAAAAAGTGATGATAAATAATACTACTTCTTAAAACCATACAATTTTACAAAAATGTAGAAAGTATAAAGTTGAAAATAACCCTAAAATTTAGTATACTAAAGTGGACTGTAAGGTTAGTAAAAAACAGGAGGCAAAAATGATAAAATTATCAAACAGTGGCGCTTATCTCGTTAACGGTACAGAGGTTATAGAGGCAGGCAATGAAGAATTAGTAAAAAGTAAATTAGGAAATAAGTATCTTACAAAAGAAGAAGCATCAAAGAACACAATAGCTTATGGTATTTTAAAAGACCATAACACATCAGACAACATGGACAAACTTCAGATTAAATTTGACAAGCTTACTTCACACGATATTACATTTGTAGGAATTATTCAGACAGCAAGAGCTTCAGGACTTGAAAAGTTCCCTATACCATATGTACTTACCAACTGCCACAACAGCTTATGTGCAGTAGGCGGAACAATCAACGAAGATGATCACATGTTTGGTTTAACATGTGCAAAGAAGTATGGTGGAGTTTATGTACCACCTCATCAGGCAGTTATTCACCAGTTTGCAAGAGAAATGCTAGCAGGTGGTGGAAAGATGATTTTAGGTTCTGATTCACATACACGTTATGGTGCTTTAGGTACTATGGCTATGGGTGAAGGTGGACCGGAACTTGTAAAACAGCTTCTTTCACAGACATATGATATAAACAGACCGGAAGTTATTGGTATTTACATGACAGGAGAGCCTGCAAAGGGTGTAGGTCCTCAGGACGTTGCACTTGCAATTATCGGAGAGGTATTTGACAAGGGATACGTTAAGAACAAAGTTATGGAATTTGTAGGACCTGGTGTTTCAAGCCTTAGCGCTGATTTCAGAATTGGTGTTGACGTTATGACTACAGAGACAACATGTTTATCATCAATCTGGAGAACAGATGAAAAGATTAAAGAGTTTTACGATATTCATGGCAGAGTTGACGAATATAAAGAATTAAATCCTGGCGAAGTTACATACTATGATGGAATGGTATACGTAGATTTATCAAAGATTAAACCTATGATTGCAATGCCTTTCCACCCAAGTAACACATATACTATTGATGAAGTTAATGCAAATCTTGAAGACATTTTAAGAGACGTTGAAAAGAAAGCATTGGTATCATTAGACGGACAGGTTGATTACAAGCTTACAAACAAAATCAGAAACGGTAAATTATATGTTGACCAGGGTATTATTGCCGGTTGTGCAGGTGGTGGATTTGAAAACATTTGTGCAGCAGCAGATATTTTAGACGGAAAGAGCATCGGTGCTGATGAATTTACACTTAGTGTTTATCCTGCATCAATGCCTGTATATATGGAACTTATTAAAAATGGTGCAGCAGCTTCAATTATGGAATCAGGAGCAGTTATGAAAACAGCTTTCTGTGGACCATGTTTCGGAGCAGGAGACACACCAAGCAACAATGCATTTAGTATCAGACATTCTACAAGAAACTTCCCTAACAGAGAAGGAAGTAAATTACAGAATGGTCAGATTTCGTCAGTTGCACTTATGGATGCAAGATCAATTGCAGCAACAGCAGCAAACAAGGGATATCTTACATCTGCAATGGATATGGACGTTGAGTTCAAGAATCGCACATATCACTTTGACAGTAGCATTTATGCAAACAGAGTATTTGATTCTCACGGTGTTGCAGATCCTGACACAGAGATTCAGTTTGGACCAAACATTAAGGACTGGCCTGAAATGGTTGCTCTTACAGACAACTTATTACTTAAGGTTGTATCTGAGATTCATGACCCTGTAACAACAACTGACGAACTTATTCCTTCAGGAGAAACATCTTCATACAGATCAAATCCTTTAGGACTTGCAGAATTTGCACTTTCAAGAAAAGACCCTGAATATGTAGGCAGGGCAAAAGAGGTTCAGAAGGTAGAAAAGGCAAGAGAAGAAGGCAAGTGCATGTGCGAGTATTCTGATGAATACAAGAAGATTATGGAAACAATTAAGGCAGAATTTGCCGATGTAAATAAAGACAATGTTGGAGTTGGTAGCACAATTTATGCTGTAAAACCAGGAGATGGTTCTGCAAGAGAGCAGGCAGCATCATGTCAGAAGGTTCTTGGTGGATGGGCAAACATTGCTCAGGAATATGCCACAAAGAGATATCGTTCAAACCTTATCAACTGGGGTATGCTTCCATTTATTTATGAACAGGAAGAACTTCCATTTAAGAAGGATGATTATTTATTTGTACCAGGTATTGCAGATGCAGTAAGAAACAAACAGACTGATATTCAGGCATATGTAGTGGAAGAGAACGGATTAAGACCATTTACATTAAAACTTGGAGAAATGACAGACGACGAAAGAGAAATTATTCTCAAAGGATGTCTTATCAACTATAACAGAGTATAAAAGCCAAAAAACTATAAAGGAGCGTATTGGTGCGCGGGAAGGAAAACCATATGCAAAATAAAAGAGTTATAACGAAGGACGATTGTTACCTATTTGGAGAGGGAACACATTATGAAATCTACGAAAAACTTGGAGCCCATGTTACGGAGATAGATGGAGTAAAGGGTACATACTTTGCTGTATGGGCACCTAATGCAGTTAATGTTGCAGTAATAGGAGATTTCAATGACTGGTTAGGATTTGACCACAATATGAAAATGGACAATGATTCAGGAATATGGGAGTTGTTTGTTCCTGAAGTAACAGTTGGGGCAATGTATAAATATGTTATCTCAACACAGACGGGGGATACCTTGTATAAATCAGACCCATATGGAAACTGGGCTGAGGTTCGTCCGGGCAATGCCTCCCGTGTGGCAGATATCGATTCATATCATTGGAATGATGAAAAGTGGATAAAGAAAAAAGCATCAGAAAATCACTATGAGCAGCCAATGTCAATATACGAAGTACATCCGGGTTCATGGAAAAAAGACTTTAATGGTCCTGATGATGAAGATGGATTTTACAGTTATAGAAGAATGGCTGATGAACTTGTAAAATACGTGGTGGACATGGGTTATACTCATGTAGAACTGATGGGAATTTTAGAGCATCCTTTTGATGGCTCATGGGGATATCAGGTTGTAGGATATTATGCTCCAACATCACGTTATGGTAAGCCTGAAGACTTTATGTATTTGGTAGATGCATTTCATAGGGCAGGTATTGCAGTTATTTTAGACTGGGTACCGGCACATTTTCCAAGAGATGCACATGGACTTGCATTTTTTGATGGTACACCACTTTATGAGTACGCAGACCCACGTATGGGAGAACATCCTGACTGGGGCACAAAGGTATTTGATTACTCAAAGACAGAAGTTAGCAATTTCCTTATTGCAAATGCATTATTCTGGGTAGAAAAGTACCATGTTGACGGACTAAGAGTAGATGCTGTGGCTTCAATGCTTTACCGTGATTACGGTAGGGAAGACGGACAGTGGATACCTAACATTCACGGTGGTAATGAGAACCTTGAAGCAATTGAGTTTTTCAAGCATTTAAGCAGTATTATGAATTACAGAAATCCTAGAGCCTATATTATAGCTGAGGAATCTACAGCGTGGCCAAAGGTTACAATGTCGGCTAAGGATGGCGGACTTGGATTTTCGTACAAATGGAATATGGGATGGATGCATGATTTCCTTGAATATGTAAAACTAGACCCATATTTTAAAAAGAACAATCATAACAAGATGACATTTGGGCTGACATATGCTTTTAGTGAAAACTTTGTTTTGGTATTATCACATGATGAAGTAGTCCACTTAAAATGTTCAATGATAAACAAAATGCCAGGCTATCCTGCAGACAAGTTTAAGAACTTAAAGACGGCATATACATTTATGCTGGGTCATCCGGGACGTAAGCTTTTGTTTATGGGACAGGAGTTTGCACAGCTTCAGGAATGGTCAGAAAAGAGAAGTCTTGACTGGTATCTGTTAGATGAACCTGAACACAAGGACATGCAGGAATATGTGAAAAAATTACTTCACATATACAAAAAATATCCTGCTTTATATACAGAAACAAAAGGTTATGGTGCTTTTGAATGGATAAATGCAGATGATGCAGACAGAAGTATTTTCAGCTTCATAAGAAAGACAACTGAACAGGATAACAAAAATTCAGTTGGATTTGTTTGCAACTTTACACCTATGGAAAGACCTGATTATTGTGTGGGAGTTCCAAAACCGGGAACATACAAACGAATAGTCACTACTGAGTCAGGAGACACTGAAACAGTGAAATATAAAGCAATTGCAGAACCATGTGATGGTAAGCCATATAGGTTGGTAATGCCACTAAGACCGTATGAGTCAGTAATTTTTGAATTTCCAAAGGTTGCAAAAAAAGGAATAAAGACTTCAAAAGCGAAAAAGGAAACAAAAACTTCAAAGACAGTAAAAGCTGACAAAGAAGCAAAGACTTCAAAGATATCGAAAACTGACAAAGAAGTAAAGGCTTCAAAAACAACAAAAACAAAAAAGAAATAAAAGGTAATTTATGCCAAAAAAGGGTAGTTTTTATAACTGCCCTTTCAGTGCATAATATGAATACAAAAATTGGAGAATAAAATGAAAAAGAAAACGATAATAATTGCTCTGGTGCTAGTGCTTGTAATTGTGGCAGTGGTGGCAGGTGTTATGTTTAAGGGAAAAAGCAAAGATAACAATCAAAAAGAGATAAAAGAAAGCTCTGACAGAGTGCCAACAATCAGTGTTTTATACAAAAATCAGGAAATAGGAACAATGGATGGCTATACAATGGAAATGGATGATAGCCGAATGAGAGATAACATTATCCCTGTAGCAACAGATTTAAAAGTTCCTATTGAAATTAAAGCAAAAGGAAACAACATAGAAAAGATAAGTTATGAGTTAAAGGATTTTGGTGGGGAAAATCTTATTGACAGTGGAGAAGTTAAAGATTTAAAAAAACAGGACAAAAAATTTACGGCTATTTATCAGGCAAGTGCCATTATGGAAGTTGGAAAAGAATATAGTCTTAAATTGGTTTTAAGAACAGACAAATATGATGAAATTAATTATTATTCAAGAGTGGTGGTAACAAATGAAGACTTTGTTTCAAAGCAGATTAAGTTTGCCAAAAAGTTTAGTAATGATACATTTGATGAAGAAAAAGGAATGAAACTTGCTGCATATCTTGAACCAAATTCACAGTATGCCAGTGATAGTCTTGGACATACTACCATAAGATCAACTCTTGGTATGCTTATCTGGAAGACTTTCAGACCTGAAAGAACAGGCGATGTAAAGGTAAGCGCAAAGGACATATATATTAAGGATACAGGAGAATCCGGCACATATACATTAACATATCAGATGAAAGCAAAGAATGCTCAAAAAACTGAGGAAACATACAATGTTGCAGAAACAATTACCGTATGGTCATTTCAGGGACAGGAATATGTGTTAGCCTATGATAGGGAAGTAAATCAGATATGGGATTGCAGTGAAAAAAATGTAGGCAATTCCTTTATAGATTTGGGTATTCAGAAACAAAAAGAAGTACAGTACAAGGAAAGTGACAATGGACAGTATGTAACATACCAGATTAACGGTGATGTATACACGATGGATATTAAAAGTAAAAAAATATCTACTGTATTTAAGCTAAAGAAAACTACAGCAGAAACACTTAACAAAACAAAAGCAAAAGTGTTGTCTGTTGATGATAAGGGAAATACTTCTTACATGATTTATGGGTATACACCAACAAACAATCATGCAGGTAAAAATGGTATTTTTATAATGGATTACAATATGGAAAAAGGTCAGTCCACTGAGGTGGCATTTATTCCATGTGGCAAGCAGGCATCAGTTCTTGAAAAAGAGATAGATGAACTGTGTTATAAAGGTGATGGCACTGTGTACATTATGATTGACAGTACAATATATTACGCCAACTTAAAGACAAAAGAGTGGGGAACCCTTGTAGAAAACCTTGCAGAAGGAAGTATTGCAGTGAATGCAAAGGGAAACAAAATCGCCTACAATACAGATGCAACAGAATACTCTGACAGTATAACAATTGTTGATTTGTCCAATGGAAAAAAACAGGAAATAAAAGAAGACAACAAAAAAGTTAAGGTTTGCGGTTATACAGGTGAAAACCTTGTATATGGAACAGGTCGTGTAAAAGAGACTAGGAAGTATGCAAGATTTCCAATGAAAGAACTGAAAATTGTTGATAAAGATTTAAAGGAAGTAAAAATTTACAGTAAGAGAAATATTATTCTTTCTGATGTTCAGGTATCTGAATCGGTTATCAATTTTAACAGATGGAAAAATAACAAAATGATAGGTGAAGAGCAGATTCTAAATACAACAGAAGAGCAGCAGGCTATAGCAAAATCAAGTTATTATATGGATGATGTGAAGATGCAGGAACTGGCACTTTCCTTTACAAACAAGTTGGATGCAAATACTGCACTTACAATAAACAAAAAATATACTACAGTCTTTGACCCGAAAACAGAGGTAAAGGCAACGTTTAAAAACAGTAATAATGACAAATATTATGTATATGCATATGGAAAGTTGGAAGGTATATATCAGACTAAGAAGGAAGCTGAAAAAGTGGCAAATGAAAACTTTGGACTGATAACAAATACTGACGGAACCAAAATATGGACTTTCGAAGATTATTACAATAAATAAGCGTATTAAGGAGGATATATGCGTTTTATTCACACAGGAGATATTCATTTAGGTGCTCGCCCTGAAAGTAAAAGAGAGTGGGCAAAAAACCGTGGTGATGAGATATGGGCAACGTTTGAAAATCTTATTAAAAAAATTAAAAATGACCCGGTAGACATGTTGATTATTGCCGGTGATATGTTTCACAGACAGCCACTTCTTAGGGAAATTAGAGAAGTTGACTATTTGTTTTCAACAATTCCTGATACGAAAGTGGTTATATGTGCGGGCAATCATGATGCAATTAAAAAAGGTTCTTTTTATAAAGGATTTAATTGGAGTGAAAATGTCATATTTATTGAAGACAAAAATATTACCAAAATAGATATACCTCAGCTTGATGTCTGTGTGTATGGATTAAGTTATTATGAAAATGAAATCAGCGAAAGCCTGTATGACCACATTATTGTTGATGATATTGACAAAATTAATATATTAGTGGCTCATGGCGGTGATGAAAAGCATATTCCTATTAACAAAAAAAGACTGGCTATGTCAGGTTTTGATTATGTGGCTCTTGGTCACATTCATAAACCTGAAATGGATGAAAAAAACAAGATGGCGTATTGCGGCTCTTTAGAACCTATCGACATGAATGATATGGGACCGAGAGGCTACATATATGGTGAAGTGACAAAATCGTCCTTAGAACTGGAGTTTGTACCTTTTGCAAAACGAATTTACAAGGATATTGAATTTACAGTTACACCTACAGTTACAAATTTAGAAATCCGTCACAGACTTGGTGATATGATGAAAATGGAAGGTGCAGATAATATGTTCAAAGTCAGATTTAATGGTTATAGAGATCCTGATTTTGAAATAAACAATAACGAGTTGGAGCAGGTGTTTAATGTAGTTTCGATAGTTGATGAAACAGTACCGGATTTTGATTTTAGGGAATTATACGAAGATAATAAAGATAATATTCTTGGAATGTTTATTGAGAGATATTTAAATAAAGGAATATTAAGTAAGTCTGAGCAAAAGACATTGTACTATGGAACAAAGGCATTATTGGATGCCATGGAGGATAGAATATGATTATAAAAGATATACAATTGATTAATTTTGGCAAGTTTAATCATAAAGCAATGCCTTTGGAGCAGGGACTTAATATAATTTATGGTGAAAATGAAGCCGGGAAAACCACTTTACATACATTTATAAGGGGCATGCTTTTTGGCATTGAAAAGCAAAGAGGAAAAGCCAGTGGGAGAGACATTTATACAAAGTATGAGCCATGGGAAAATCCTTCGAACTATCAGGGAATTATGCATATTGAGTGCGATGGCATAAATTATAGAATTGAAAGGAATTTCAGCAGACAATTTAAATCTTTTAAAGTTATAAATGAAGATCAGGGAGTTGAACTGACACAAGAGCAGATAGATACTTTGTTTATGGGACTGGATGAAAGTTGCTATTACAATACTATCAGTATCAGTCAGCTTGGCAGCGTAACAGACAAGGAACTGGAACTTATTTTAAAAAATTATGCTGCAAATTTAGGATCCACAAAGTCAATGGAAATAAATATTAAGGACGCTTTTGCTGATTTGGATGGACAGAAAAAGAAAATAGCATCTGAAAATAAAATTGGTGAAGAAGAAATTATTGATAAGTCTTTAAAGAATTTAAAGGAACAGATGGATATTTCTGAAAGAGAACAGCATGCAATTATTGCATCAATGGAACAGAAAAAAGAAGCCCTAAACAAATTAAATGTTAAAAAGGAAGAACTTTCTATTCTTGATAAAAATCGTTTGGAAGAGTTGGCAAAACATAACGAGCGAAAAGACAAGTTATATCAGGATGCCATGGATTATTCGGCGGACATAGAAAAGGAAACAGAAAGGTTAGATAAAATAAATGACCATAAAGCACAACTGGAGCAACAGTTGCTGGAAAAGGGGATTGACAACCAAGAAACAATGGAACTGTTGTCGGCAAAAGTATTAAACAAAAGTAATATGCCGGTTTCTTTTATTATTTTAGCACTTGCCTGTTTAGGAGCAGGTATTGGCTTTACCATTGGCAATTTGAACATGCTTTCAATGCCTGAGTATTGGATTAAAACAGCAATATGTGCAGGTGCAGCGCTGGTATGTATTGTTGGTGCAATATTCAAATATATATACAACAAAAATAAGAAGAAACGTAAACTGGAAGCTTTAAAAGATTTAAAATTAATTATGGACAAACTTGAAGCTGCAAAGCATGAGGAACTTTATACAACAAGACAGCTTAACAGCAAAAAGGAAGTTCTTGAAAATACAAAAGCTCTTATTAAAAGACAGGAAGAAATGCCTGATGAAGAAAAGGACTATAGCAACGATATTAAGGAACTTGAAGGAAAAGAAAGAGAGTTAAACGAGGCTATATCAAAAGGAAGATGGGCATTAGAACAGAAGAAAGAAAGTGACATTCAAACAGAAAAGCATATTGAAGAATTGCAGGAGCGTTTGGAAAGAATAAAGAAGGCAAAGGTTGAAATTACAGCCATAGAGGAAGCTAAGAATGAAATTGAAGATATCGCCAAGGAAATAAGAGGAAGCTTTGGAAAAAAAATCAATGAAAGAGCATCTTATTACATGGATAAAATTACCAATGGAAAGTATAGTAGCCTTTCTATTGACGAACATCTGAATATTTCAGTTAACAGCAAAAAAACTTTAGTATCTGCATCAAAACTCAGTAAGGGAACTGTTGAACAGGTTTATATGGCATTAAGACTTGCAGCAGCAGACATTATCTTTCAGGATGATAAAAAACCAATTCTTCTTGATGATGCATTTGCAATGTATGATAATAAGAGAATGGGAAATACACTTAAATTTATGTCTGAAAACATGGAACAGGTTATTCTTTTCTCATGTCATACAAGAGAAAAAGTGATGGCAGACAAATTAGGATTAAAGTATAACTTTATCAAGTTATAAAAAAAGTATGAAAGACATACTTTGCAGGGCATATATGCGCAAAAAATAATATTATATTAGAAGTACATTATTGCAAATTTAAGTTTTAATGTATATAACAAAAACACAGAACCAATGGCTCTGTGTTTTTTGTTTAAAATAAAATCAGTATACAATATTTAAAAGTTAAAATGAATGTGCTTCATTGTGATTTTAAATTTAGTTTGCAATAGATTTAATGTAGATTATTTTTTGTTGTTGTATTCTTCAACCTTCTTCTGAATCTTATCATATGGATTTAATAGATCGCTAATTGAAGAATCATGGTTTAATCTATCGATGAAGAATGCTGTAAACTTGGCAACATCAACATTGATGTACCATTCTCTTGAAAGCAATTCAGGAGTCTGGTAAATACAGTTTGTTGTCATAACACGGTAAATAAGACCATCTTCATAAGCCTGATCAAATTTGTCCAAACCATTTGTGAATAAACCAAATGTAGAAGCAACAAATACTCTTTTAGCTTTACGCTTTTTAAGCTGTTTTGCAACATCAAGCATACTGTCACCTGATGAAATCATATCATCAATAATTAACACATCTTTACCTTCTACAGATTCACCTAAATATTCATGAGCAACAATAGGGTTTCTTCCATCTACAATCTGAGTATAGTCTCGACGTTTGTAGAACATACCCATATTGATACCAAGTACGTTTGCAAAGTATACAACTCTACCCATAGCACCTTCATCAGGGCTGATTACCATTAAATGATCATCGTCTAGAATTAAATCATCAACATTTCTTAAAAGGTTCTTAATGAACTGATATGTTGGCATAATTGACTCAAATCCACTAATAGGAATAGCATTGTTTACTCTAGGGTCATGAGCATCAAATGTAAGAATATTGTCAACACCCATATTTACAAGTTCCTGAAGCATAACTGCACAATCCATAGATTCTCTTGAAGTACGTCTGTGCTGTCTGCTTTCATATAAGAAAGGCATAATAACTGTAATCTTCTTTGCCTTACCTGATGCAGCAGCGATTACTCTTTTGATATCTGCATAATGATCATCAGGAGACATATGATTTTTCTGTCCGCATACAGTATATTCAACGCTGTAATTTGTAACGTCGTCGATAATGTAAAGGTCAGTACCACGAACAGTATCTCTTAATGTACATTTTGCTTCACCTGTTCCAAATCTAGGTGTGTCAACATTAAGAAGATATGAATCTTTAACATATCCTTTAAATGTAATAGGTGATTCTTTTGCTTCGATTCTTTCGCTTCTCCAATCGGAAATGTATGCATCTACAGTATCTCCTAAAGTTTTACTTCCAGATAATGCAACAATTGCAAGTGGTCCAACTGGAATTGATTCGATGAATTTTTCGATAGCCATTGATTTTTTCCTCCATGTGTAAAAAGTGTTAATTAATAATTTGTTTTTTTATTCTTATATCATCACCAAAAATCTTGAAAATAGTATACTCACCAAGAACTCTTGAATAAATTCTGTCAGAGTATGAATTATTTAAATCTTCCAAAGAAAGATTTGTGGAAATAATAGTAGATTTGTGGTGTATAAGTCTGTTGTTTAAACAATCAAATAATGCTGAGTCTGTAAATGAGTTTGCCATTTCGCTACCCAGATCATCAATTACAAGCAGGTCGCATTCAAGTATCTCATGCATGGTAACCTGTCCAAAAGCAGAAGAGTTGCCCTTGTTAAAAGTGATATTTGATAACAAATCAAAAAATGCCACAGCAGATAAATACAATACTGTGTAAGATTTGTCAATAAGTTCTTTGGCAATACAGTTTACAAGAAATGTTTTTCCGCTTCCTGCTCCGCCATAGAACAATAAATTGTCAAATTTTGTATCAAAATTTTTTATATAGTATCGGCAATAATCAACCACTGTTTCGATATTGTCCAAAGCTGATGTGCCGGATGCTTCGTCAATAAAATCCTCTGAATAATAGTCAAAATTGAATGTGTCAAAGTTTTCCCGCTTTAGTATATCACTAAGTTGGGAAGATGTGTATAAAGAATTGACAATTTCCCTTTGTAAACATTCACAAGGTTTTCCGTTAATAAAGCCGGTATCTTTGCAAAATCCACAATCATAAACAGGATCAAGGTAATCACTGCTATACCCATTGGCCAAAAGCAGGGCTTTTTTCCTTTCGCTGACTCTTGCAATGTCACTTTTAAGTCTGTCTTTGTAAGAAGTATCCCCGTCCAAAGCTTTTTTTGCAGCATTGACAGCAAGAGAACTGATTTCCAAATCACACTCTTTGATTTCAGGAACTTTGCTATATACATCTTTCAAACGGTTTTGAGATTTTAACTCGTTGTTAAGACGCTTGGTATTATATTTATTATAAATTATGTCAAATTGTTCTCTTGTTAATCCCATAAATTCACCTTTTATTTATTCTTTAAAAATGATTATTCTTAAAATAATTGCCTTTTATTTATATTCTGATAAGATAATTATCTTTTATCTGTTTTCTATAAAATAATCTTATGTTATTTATCCTCTGATAAAATAGCCTGAATCTTTTTGTTCCGACTGTTTAGAATCTGTTCCTCTATTTTGCTGTGGTTGTAGTCTCTTCCCTCAAATGACTTTGCATTTTTAGGTCTTGAAGCATTTGAGACCTTCTTCACAACTTTTTTTGGAGCATATTTTTTCTGATTGTCCAAGGTATGTTCTTTATCTAATTTATTAATATCTTCTAAAGTATGTACATTATTCTCAGACCAGCCAAACAATATTTTGTCAGCATATGGAAAACTTGCAGTGTGTGTATGTTCCATTGTACGGTTGCAGGCTTCCAAAATAATGTCGTCTGAAAAACCATAATCAGATGTCCATTTTGTAATATATGCTGTTTCCTTTTTTACAGGTGCTTTTGTAGCAAGTCCGAAAATTTTGTAAATGCGGTCACATATGTCTTTTCGCATAAGGCTATCTTCTTTGGCCCCTTTTATAGTAGTAATGCCTTTTTCAAAATAGCTTACAGCCTGATTTTCTATGTATGATATTGATTTGTGACCTGAGGAAATACATGTCTCCATAATATATTCAATAAACTCAGTTGGAAGTGCCAATCCATCAAGCAAATATAAAATGCTGTTTATTTCTGAAGGTGTTAAAGTTTTTCCTAAATAAGTCTGTGCTAAAAAAGTCAACTGAGAAAAATTCTCGTTATCAGCAAAAGACGAAACTTCTTTTGCACTATATTTCTTTTTTGATGGAACGATAATTCCTGAAGCTACAGGAACGCTGGCAGGTATGCTTTCCCCTGAAGCTGTCGCTAAAACCTGATTGTTGTTGTCAAAATCTCTTACAACATATCTGTTTGTGTGAAGAGATTCAAGTTTTACTCCGTTAATAGAACCCTGAGAATCCATGGACAATGATAATAAGTTCTGGTCAGACCAGTATTTAAGACCACGAACCACATCAGATTCTAACATATTGAAAGTGTCAGCAATCATGGATATGGATAAATCTTCACATCCTGTATTTACAAGTCGAAGTAATAGAATGTAAATTTTAATAAACTCTCCGTTTGCTTTTGGCATATATTCATCTATAAAAATGTTGGATACAGATGTAAAATCTGAAAAACTTCCTCTATCAAAAATCAACTTGCTCATGTCGTATGTAACCCCTTCTAAGTAATTAAAAATTTGTGTAATCACGTCTTTAACGTGCATGGAAAAGTATAGCACAAGCCGTTAAAAATGCAACGTCACAAATTGCTTAAAAGCCTTATTTTTAAAGGGTTTTTAACAATGTTAATAATGTTAATAATGTTAATATGTCATAAGTCGAAAAAAGTAAAAACAGGTCGAATAACTTATGTCTAAAGGGGTTGAGGACTAAAAGTAATATCCATATTATGTAAACAAAAAATCCACAAAATTTTGAAGAAAGTTATCAACAAAATTTTGTGGAATGTTAATAAGTTATTTTCCAAGTAGATGTTCGCCGATTTTAACTACATCTCCGGCACCCATTGTTATTAACAAATCGTTATGTGAACAATTTTCTAATAAAAAGTTTTCTATTTCACTGAAACTTGGGAAATAATGAACCTCTGTTCCGTATTTTTCTATTTCTTTTGCAACATCTTTTGAACTGATTCCTAAAGTATTTTTTTCACGTGCTGCGTAAATATCTGCCAAAACTACAGCATCAGCTTCTTTCAATGCCTTTCCAAATTCAGGAAGTAATGATTTGGTTCTTGAATATGTATGAGGCTGGAAAACTACCCACATTTTGTCATGTGGATAATGCTTTGCAGTCTTGATAGTTGCAGTAATTTCATCAGGATGGTGGGCATAATCATCAATAATGGTGATGTCGCCTAATTTTCCTTTGTACTGGAAACGTCTGTCGGTTCCGCCATACTGTGTAAGACCTGCTCTAATGTCCTCGTCGCTAATACCCATAAAATGTGCAGCTGCAATAGATGCAAGTGAATTGTAGATATTGTGCTCACCAGTTACATTCAATGCAACGTGGAATGACTGTTTGCCATCTACCACCAAATCATATGAGCCTTTTGCAAACTGGTCATATGTAATGTTTGTAGCACTGTAATTGCTCTTTTCAGGATTAGAACCTACAGTGATAACTGTACATTTAAGACCATCAGTAAAATATTCTAAATTGTCAATGTCGCTATTTATAACAAGACATCCATCTTCGGGAACAAGTTCAGCAAACTTTCTGAAGCTGTGTCTGATATCATCAAGATCCTTGAAAAAGTCCAAATGATCAGCAGCTACATTTAAAATAATAGCCATGTTTGGCTTAAATGAAAGAAAACTGTTGGTGTACTCGCAAGCCTCGGTAATAAGCTTGTCGGAATGTCCAATTCTTGTGTTTCCCTTAATGGCCGGCATAATACCACCTACTAATATAGTGGGATCTGTATTTGCAGTAAGCATAATCTGTGACAACATTGATGTAGTTGTTGTCTTTCCATGAGTTCCTGAAACCCCAATAGCCATAGGGTAGTTAAGCATAATCTGACCTAAAAATTCCGCTCTTGTTAAAAGTGGAATACCAAGTTCTTTTGCTTTAACAAGCTCAGGGTTGTCCTGCTTTATGGCAGCTGTGTAAATTAATACATCTATATCGTCTGAAATATTATCAGCTACCTGATTATAGAAAATCTTTGCTCCAAGACTTTCCAAATGGTCTGTAATTTCTGATTCTTTTGAATCTGAACCGGTAACTGTAAATCCTCTTGAAATCATAATCTCTGCTAAGGCACTCATGCTAATACCGCCGATTCCGGTAAAATGCAAATTAGCAGGAGTGTTAAAATCTAAATTATACATGATTGTTCTCCTCAAAATTATTGTAAAATCTATAATTATTATACACTTCTTACGTTATTTTTTAAAGAATTAATATATAAAAAAATAATCTCCCAAATTGCTAAATTTTTAACAAAATAAAAAAACGACGAAATTCAACAAAATATTTGTATACTATTCACAAGAAAAACATTTTTATGTCGAGAAATAAATAAAAAATACATAAAAAAGTTGCCCTAATAGACGGATATACCCTTTTAATAAAAGGTAATTAATGGTATACTTTTAGTACTTAATTACTAGAGCAGCGAGGTGAAGGACATGGTAAAGAAGGAAATGATTGCTATGTTGTTAGCCGGCGGACAAGGTAGCCGTTTAGGCGTATTAACAGCAAAGGTAGCAAAACCCGCAGTAGCTTTTGGAGGAAAATACAAAATTATCGATTTCCCACTTAGCAACTGCATTAATTCAGGAGTTGATACAGTTGGTGTACTGACACAGTATCAGCCATTGCGTTTAAATGCCCACATTGGTATTGGCATTCCATGGGATTTGGACAGAAATATTGGGGGAGTAACTGTATTACCTCCATATGAAAAGAGCAAAAATACAGAATGGTACACAGGAACAGCCAATGCCATATATCAGAACTTAGATTATATGGAATCATACAATCCGGATTATGTACTCATATTATCCGGTGACCATATTTATAAAATGGATTACGAAGTGATGCTGGATTATCACAAGGCAAACAATGCTGATGTAACTATTGCAGCAATGCCGGTTCCAATTGAAGAAGCAAGCAGATTTGGTGTAGTTGTAACAGATGACAACCATAAGATTACAGAGTTTCAGGAAAAACCGGAACATCCAAAGAGCAATCTTGCATCAATGGGTATTTACATATTTAGTTGGCCGGTCTTAAAGGAAGCACTTATCAAACTAAAAGATCAGCCGAATTGTGACTTTGGTATGCATGTTATTCCATACATTCACGACAGCGGAAGACCAATTTATGCATATGAGTACACAGGATATTGGAAAGATGTAGGAACTCTCAAATCATATTGGGAAGCCAACATGGAACTTATAGATATTGTTCCTGAGTTTAACTTATATGAGGAATTTTGGAAGATTTATACCAAAAACGATGCATTACCACCACAGTATATTTCCGGTGATGCAGAGGTAGACAGAAGTATTATTGGTGAAGGTTGTGACGTTAGAGGAAAGGTGCTTAACTCGGTTATTAGTGCCAATGTAGAAATAGGAGAGAATGTAGAGATAAATGACTCTATTATTATGCAGGGCTGTAAAATCAAAGACGGAGCCAAACTTTACAATACTATAGTGGCTGAAAATGTTGAAATTGGTGAAAACACAGAGATTGGTGTTGGTGAATATGCAGATAGCCGCTTAAGTGAAAAAATATACAACTGTGAGTTGACAGTTTTAGGAGAAGGAACAGTTATTCCACCGGACGTTAAGATAGGAAAGAATGTAGCTATTTCCGGTAAAACAGAACCTTCAGATTATCCTGACGGATGTCTTTCATCAGGCAACTATATAGTGAAGGCAGGTGAGATGTAATGAGAGCAGTTGGAATAATTTTAGCAGGTGGAAATAGTAGCAAAATGAAGGAACTTTCCAAGAAAAGAGCAGTTGGTGCAATGCCAATAGCAGGAAGTTACAGGGCAATAGATTTTACACTTAGCAATATGGCCAATTCTCATATCCAAAAGGTGGCTGTACTTACTCAGTACAACGCATGGTCCTTAAATGAACATTTAAGTTCATCAAAATGGTGGGATTTTGGTAGAAAACAGGGTGGATTATATGTATTCACACCATCCATTACATCTGACAATGGATTCTGGTATAGAGGAACAGCAGATGCCATTTCACAAAATATAGGTTTTCTCAAAAAGAGTCATGAACCATATGTAATTATCACATCGGCTGATGCAGTATATAAGATGGATTACAATGACATTTTGAAAAAACATGTAGAAACAGGAGCAGATATTACAATAGTTTGCAAAGACATGGGCGAGGGTGTTAACACATCTGATTACGGAGTTGTTACTGCTGACAATAATGGCAGAGTGTTGGACTTTGTAGAAAAGCCTTTGGAAAGCGAGAGCACATTAATATCAACAGGTATTTATGTTATTCGTAGAAGATTGTTGATTCAGTTGTTGGAACAGTGTATCGCAGAAGACAGATATGATTTGGTTAACGACATTATCATAAGAAACAAATCATCAAAGAAGATATATGCTTATCAGCTTGAAACATATTGGAATCATGTTTCTGATGTTAAGGGCTACTATGATGTAAATATGGATTTCCTTAAACCGGAAGTAAGAGATTTCTTCTTTAAGCAATACCCGGATGTATATTCAAAGGTGGAAGATTTGCCACCTGCAAAATACAATCCTGGTGCAGAAGTGAAAAATAGCCTTGTATCAAGTGGTTGCATAATCAATGGTACAGTTGAAAATTCGGTTGTGTTTAAGGAAGCATATATTGGAAACAATTGTGTTATTAAAAATTCTATAATTTTAAACGATGTATATATTGGAGATAACGCTGTAGTTGAAAATTGCATTGTTGAAAGTCGTAGTACAATTAATCCGGGAGAGCATCTTGGAGATGAGAATGAATTGCAGATTATAAATGAAAGAAATTTCAGATATAGTCTTTAGTGAAAAGGAGAGGCGTTATGAATATTACAGACGTTAGAGTCAGAAAAATGACTAAAGAAGGAAAAATGAAAGCTGTGGCATCAATTACAATTGATGATGATTTCGTGATACATGACATAAAACTTGTAGAAGGTGAAAAAGGTTTGTTTATAGCTATGCCTTCACGTAAAGCAGCAGATGGTGAGTATAGGGATATTGCTCATCCAATCAATTCGGATACCCGCAATACAATACAGAAACTTATTCTGGAAAAATATGAGCAGATTCTGTTAGAACCTGACGAAGAATAAAAATAAACTAGCCATAAAGGGCCTTTGCAATAACTGCAAAGGTTCTTTTTTGCATAGTAAAGTTAATTATTGTGAAAACTTTTTTGACCGGTTTTGTTTAATGTTTAAAAGTCTGTTTTTTTAATATAAAAAATGCTATAATCAAAGATAACGTTCATATAAACAGCAGTTAGAAAATAAAAAAATTATAAACAGTGGTTAGAAATAAAAAATATAAACAAATTAAAAGGAATAATAAATATGTATGCAATAATAGGTTTAGGAAATCCGGACAAAAAATATGATAAAACAAGACATAATGTTGGATTTGACGTAATAGATGAACTGGCAAATCAGATGAGCGTGGAAGTAAAGACAAAAAGACACAAGGCATTGTGTGGAATTGGATATATTGGCAGTGAAAAAGTAATTCTTGTAAAGCCACAGACATATATGAACTTAAGTGGTGAGTCAGTAAGAGCTGTTATGGACTTTTACAAGCTTAATCCCAAAACGGATATTATAGTTATAGCTGATGATATTAGCCTTCCGACGGGAAAGATTCGTATTAGAACCAAAGGAAGTGCCGGTGGACATAATGGACTAAAGAGCATTATTAATCACACAGGAACAGATGGATTTACCCGTATTAAGGTAGGAGTAGGTGCAAATCAGGGCGATTTGGTTAAACATGTACTTGGAAAGTTTCCTAAGGAAGAAAGAGTATTGGTTGATGATGCCATTAGAAATGCAGCATCTGCAGCAGAAGTTATTGTAATGTATGATGAAAACATGGCAATGAACAAGTTTAATTAAGATGAATCTTAAATACAGCAATAGATAAATTAGATTTATATTCAGACTGAAAATTTTTTATGCAACTAAAAAGTGCATTTATTTGATGTTTTATAAAACAGGGAGGAATGTATGAATCTTTTTGAATATCCTCTATTACAATTAAATGAATTTGAACAGGTAAAGGACTGCTTATCAGACAACAAATCCTGCCAGGTTACAGGATGTGCTGATTCCCAACTTGCTCATTTCATAAGTGGATTATCCGATGGCTACAAGCAGAAAGTCATCGTTACTTTTAGTGCGACAAAGGCAAAAGAGTTATATGAAGACTTAAAAGGATTTACAAAAGATGTGGTAATGTATCCATCAAAAGATGTGATTTTCTTTAGTGCTGATGTTCATGGCAGTTATATACTACAACAGCGACTGGAGTTTATTGAAAAACTGGTAGAGGACAAACCATTTACGGTGATTGTTACGGCAAATGCGTTTTTAGATAAAATATTGCCTTTAGAAAAAATAAAAGAAAATTATATAGAAATAGAAGAAGGTGCCACCATAGAGATGGAGGCATTAAAGGCAAAGCTGTCATCAATGGGCTACGAAAGTGTAAACCAGATTGATAGCCCCGGTCAGTATGCAGTAAGAGGTAGCATTTTAGATGTTTATACATTGACAGATGAAACGCCGTACCGTATAGATTTCTGGGACGATGAGGTGGATATTATAAAGACTTTTGATGTTGAAAGTCAGCGTTCCATTGAAAATTTAACAAAAATAAAAATATACCCGGCCAGTGAGTATCTGCTGGATAAAGATGCAATAAAAGCTGGGGCTTTGAAAATTAAAAAAGATATGGAAGAGGCTGTTAAAAAATTTAGAGAAGAGTTTTTAACAGAAGAAGCCAATAATTTGAAAAATACAGTGGGAGAGTTTCTTACTAACCTTGACATTAATCCATACAGTGTGTCAATAGATAGTTATGTAAACTATTTTTGCGACAAATCAGTTAGTCTTTTGGACTATTTTGACAATCCTGTATTTTTTATAGATGAACCACAAAGAGTTTTGGAACAACTTAGAGCAGTTGAAACTGAGTTTAGAGAAAGTATGAGTCACAGACTAACAAAAGGATATGTACTTTCAAAGCAGACAGACATTTTGTGGGATAAAAATCAGATTATTCACAGAATTAATAAAGAAAAAAAGGTACTGTTTACTACCATTTCCCAAAAGTTAAAAGAGTTTAGCGCAGATGAATTTGTCGAGGTGTCTGCCAGAAGTATCAGCCCTTACAACAGTAAGTTTGAAATGTTAGTAGATGATTTGAAGAAATATAAAAAGCAGAAATATTCAGTTTTGCTTGTAACATCATCATCTACAAGAGGAAGAAGACTGGCAGATGATTTAAGGGAATTTGGCATTAGTGCTTTTTACGAGGAGGACAAAAGCAGACAGGTAAAACCATCAGAAGTTATGATCGTAAGGGGAAGTCTGAGAAAGGGTTTCACTTATCCAATGATAAAATTTGTGGCAATATCAGATACTGACATTTTTGGACAGCGTAAAAAGAAAAAGCGTAAAAAACACGGATATACAGGTCAGACAATATCAGGATTTGCAGATTTGAATCCGGGCGATTATGTTGTACATGAAAATCATGGTCTTGGCATTTACAAAGGCATTGAAAAGGTAGAAGTTGACCATGTGGTCAAGGATTATATAAAAATAGAATATGCAGGTGGAAGCAATTTGTATGTGCTGGCTACTCAGCTTGACATGATACAAAAGTACGCTGACAGTGAGGCAAAGCCACCAAAGTTAAACAAACTGGGTGGTCAGGAATGGAATAAGACAAAGGGCAGAGTTAAGAAGGCTGTTGCCGATATTGCAAAGGAACTTGTTCAGCTTTATGCTGTAAGACAAAATGGCTCGGGCTATCAGTTTTCTCCGGATACCCAGTGGCAGAGAGAATTTGAAGAAATGTTTCCTTTTGAGGAAACTGACGATCAGCTGACAGCCATTAATGAAGTTAAAAAAGACATGGAAAGTTCCAAAATAATGGACAGACTGATTTGTGGTGATGTTGGATTTGGTAAAACAGAAGTTGCCATAAGAGCAGCCTTTAAGGCGGTTCAGGACAATAAGCAGGTTGCATATCTGGTGCCTACAACAGTTTTGGCACAGCAGCATTACAAAACTTTCAAACAAAGATTTAAGGATTTTCCTGTAAGAGTGGAAATGCTGTCAAGATTTAGAACAAAAAGCAACATTGAACAAAACATAAGAGACATAAAAAAAGGATATGTGGATATAGTAATAGGAACCCACCGACTTTTGTCAAAAGATGTTAAATTTAAGGATTTGGGACTTCTTATTATTGATGAGGAACAGCGTTTTGGAGTAAAACACAAAGAGCAGATAAAGGAACTTAAAAATAATGTAGACGTTATTACTTTAACTGCCACACCTATTCCACGTACACTTCACATGAGCCTTATTGGTATAAGGGACATGTGCGTAATGGAGGAGCCACCACAGGAAAGGATGCCTATTCAGACATTTGTTATGGAATACAATGACGAGATTGTAAGGGATGCCATAAACAGGGAACTTGGAAGAGGCGGCCAGGTTTATTTTGTTCACAACAGAGTTCAGGATATTGCCGATATGGCATTAAAAATCCAGAATCTGGTGCCGGAGGCAAATGTTGCTTTTGCACATGGACAGATGAGTGAGCGTAAGCTTGAAGAAATTATGTATGATTATGTAAATGGAGATATTGATGTTTTAGTTAGTACAACAATTATTGAAACAGGACTAGATATATCCAATGCAAACACAATTATCATACACAATGCAGAAAGAATGGGACTGTCCCAACTGTATCAGTTAAGAGGCAGAGTTGGTCGTTCCAACAGGATGGCTTATGCTTTTTTAATGTACAGCAGAAACAAAATGTTGTCTGAAATCGCAGAGAAAAGATTGGGAGCAATTCGTGATTTTACAGAACTTGGTTCCGGGGTAAAGATTTCAATGAGGGATTTGGAAATCAGAGGCACAGGCAACCTTCTCGGAGCGCAACAAAGTGGACACATGGAGGCTGTAGGATATGATTTGTACTGTAAAATGTTAAATCAGGCTATTGAAGTATTGAAAGGTGAAAAAGCAGACGAAGACTTTGAAACAAAAGTTGACTTGGTGTGTGATGCTTTTGTGCCTGCATGGTATATTAAAAATGAATCCATTAAAATGGATGTTTATAAGCGAATTGCCGGTATAGAAAATCTGGAAGAATACGAGGATATGCAGGATGAACTGATAGACAGATTTGGTGACATTCCAAATCAGGTTGAAAATCTGTTAAAGGTTGTGCTTTTAAAAGCAGCAGCACACAAGGCATATGTTACTGAAATATCAGGAAATAAAAGTCTTGTTAAGCTGTCTCTTTGGGACAAGGCAGAGATTGATATAACAAGGATTCCAATTTTAGTTAGAGAATACAAGGGAAGGCTTAAGTTTGTTCCGGAGGGCCCGGGATTTGAATATTCTCCACCAAGGACGGATAAGAACATTATTGAGATTGCAAAAGATTTAATTGAATCATTGTCTACACTAGAATAATAAAAAACAATAAACACAATAGAATAGAGGTACAATTTTGACGAATAAAAGAATGGATAGAGTAAGAGAGAGAAATGCACAGGTGAGAAAAATTATTATTGGAATATGTGTGCTTATAATAATAATTTGCTGTTGCGTTTTTGCTTTTGGAAGTTGTGGAACTACCACAAAGAGAAATGAGGAATCCACAGGAACACCTGACAAAACAGTGGCAATCAATGCCGGTGATATTAAAGTATATTTGGATGAAGCAAAATACTATTTGTACACTGCACAGGGAACATATGAGACTTATTATCTTACAGAAGAAAAAGAAATTAACTGGAAGAAAAAAACAAAGTCAGGAGTGACAATGGAAAGTCTGGTAAAAAGTACGGTGCTTGACGAAATCTGTAGAAGAGAATGTATGTATAGCTACCATGATGAATATGGAGTTTCATTGTCGGATGAGGAAAAAAATCAGATTAGTATAAAATTGGATAATTATTATAGTCAGACAAAGGGCGAGTTGCTTTCTAAAATTGGAATCGAAAAAGCGCGTCTGAAAAAAGTGTTTGAAAAACAGGAAATAGCCAAAAAAGTTGAAAATGTTATGACATTTAAAAACGAAAATCTTCCTGATGAAATGTATAATAATTGGAAAAAAGCTAATACTGTTACAGCAAATAGTGGTTGGGAGAAAATTAATTTTGACGAACCAATTTTCACACTGGAAGATGTTAATGGTTCGGGAGAAACAAGTACACATTAATTTGGCCCAAAGAGAGAAATTGATTTTACAAAGAAAATAGCTATATAAAAGCTCTTTTAGTTAAAGGTATCACATACCGGGAGGACAATAATGAAAAGTCGTATGAGATGTCTGATAAGTGCAGTGGTTGCTGCAGGAATGATTATTGTAGTGGGACTGTACGGATTTGCCATAGGACAGGAGAAAAAAATATACAATAACCCTGTAAAAGAAGTAGGTCAAAATCAGGTAGTTGTAAAGGATTTTATTCATGACAATTATGTGATAAGCGAAAGAAATCCATGGACAGACTATGGTTTGCATCCTATTAATTACACTGAAAACAATGGTAATTATACCCAAAATGTAGGTGCAAAGGCAGCCATATTGGTGGATGTAAATAACAAGAATATCGTTTATCAAAAAAATATTACTGAAAGAAGAGCACCGGCAAGTACAACTAAACTGATGACTGCCCTGACTGTTTTGCAGATATTGGATGTTGATGATGTAGTCACTATAGGTGATGAAATTGGAATGATAGCAGCAGATTCGAGTAAGGCGGGATTCTCAAAAGGTCAGGTTGTTACAGTAGACGAATTGCTACACGGTATGTTAATGGCTTCAGGAAATGACGCAGCTTATGTTTTGGCAAAAGCAGCGGGACAGGCAATTTTTGATGACAATATTGAAAATGAGGGGAAGACATTTAATGAAACTCAGTGTGTCCAGCGATTTATTTTGGAAATGAATAAAAATGTAAGAGACATGGAACTTAAAAATACACATTTTATGTCACCTGACGGATATGATGATTCTGACCAATATACAACAGCAGAGGATTTGTCAAAAATAGCTATTGAGGCTTACAAAAATAAAACTATAGCAGACATATGTAAAACAAGTAGTTACAATTCAAAAACGTTAGGAAAAACATGGATTAGTACAAACGAGTTAATAAATAAAAACAGCAACTATTATTTTAAGTATTGTAAGGGACTTAAAACCGGAACTACTGGCACAGCCGGTAAATGTCTGGTATCAGTGGCTAAAAAAGGTGAAGAAGAGTACATCAGTGTTGTTTTAGGAGAACAGACAGAAGAAAGCAGGTTTATGGATTCAAAAAATCTACTGGAATATGGAGTGCATTAAAAAGAATATAAAAGACTGAAAAGTCGGGAAAAATAGAGATTATAAAAATTGAAAAAAGTGGCTATGGTTTTTGGAACATAGCCACTTTTTTGTGAGAAACAATATTTTGCTTATACACTTGAATTGTTGATATAAATATTATCTGCAACAAAAACTTAATATGCATAGTGTTGTACAAGGGTCACCACAAAGGCACATGCTTGAATCGTCACCGCCAAACATAGACTGACGACCTGAATACCAGTCACCGCCACTTTCCAATGTTTGAACAAGTCGTTGATAGGTAGCGTTGTTTGGTTCCATAGATAAAGCAGTCTTTGCCAAATCCAGTGCCAAAACATTGTTGCCTACTCCGTTGTTTGCAATGGCACTGAGAAAGTACCACTGTGCTGTTCTGTCTTGTATATCATTTAACACGTTAAGAGCTTCCTGATAATGACCGTTGTTGATGTAATTTGAAGCAGCGACATAGTGAGGATCCTGTTCCTGCTGATTGGAATAAGAACTCTGTCCGAAACCACCAAAGTTTCCAAAACCACCGAAACCGCCAAAGTCTCCAAAATCACCATATTGGCCGTTGCCATATGGATTTCCGTAACCTGAACCGCCATATCCTGAGCCACTGTAAGAGCCACCTGCACTAGAACCTCCATATGCACTATGACCGGTTGAACCATATTTTCTCTCGTTCATAATCTGGTCGTAAGCCTGCTGAACCAACTTAAACATCTCTTCAGCCTTATCCTTGTTAGGATTGTTTACATTGGCATCAGGATGATACTTACGGCTTTTATCTCTATATGCTTTTTTTACTTCGTCATCAGTGGCATCTCTGGAAATGCCCAAAACCTTATATGGATCACTCATAATATTTTGTCCAAACTCCTGCGTATAATATATTTCTTAAAATGTTTGCGTTGTCTAATATAGGCAAATACTCAAACTGCTTTGAACATTCAGCCATCATCATAGTTAACATCTGCTTTATTCTATCATTAAAATCACCATCATGGCAAATTTTTTTAAATGGATTGTAACTATCTGTTTTTATATCTTTTTCTAAATCCTTATAGGCATCTAAAATATAAATGAATTTGCCAAGGAAAAAACCCATCTTTGACAGTGTATCAGCCCATATGTCATCATTAGGGGTAAATAAGACGCTCATAATTTTCCCAAAAGTACCGGCAACTAAATCAATATTGGTTTCATCTGCTTTCTCATATTCATTTAATTCATTAAGCAAATTGCTTATTTCCTGAGATTTCTTTTGATAATTTTTACATTTGTTTTTTAAAACTTTGGCAAAAGCAAACTTTAATACATTATGGTCGTCGTGCCAGTCGTCAAGTGATTTGTAGTAGGCAAGAATAACATTCATATCGGCTACATAATCAGAATATTCTGTGGAAATCATAAGATGTTTACTCATGGGATGAGCCATGCAACGATGATGCTCGCTATGAATTGGGGATTCATATAGGCCTGACAAAAGCAATGATAAAAAGGTCATATCATATGTTAGGGTAAACTGTCCCCAGATGCCGTGCCTTTCCTTTAACGAATGACAAAGACCACAATAGTAGCCTTTGTAAACATCAAATTCTTTAAATTTTAATTCGGGTTTGTTTACAACAACATATCCAAACATTACAATCTCCAACTAAAAAATCAAATAACTTAAACATTACAATAAAATTAAAATATTGTAATAGTAATAATTTTAAAAAGTATAATAATAATTAACTTCTGCGAATAAATTTAGTGTTACATTTAGGACAACGGATTTCAATCTTGCCGTGTCCCTTTGGAACTCTTATTTTTTGTGAACAGCCGGGACATTTGAAAAATTTGTAGATTTTCTTCTGCTGTGCATAAGTATTTGAGGAATTGCCATAGCCATTGTATCCTCTATTGTATCCACCATAGTTGTTACCAAAATTTTTATTCTTTCTAAATCTTCCCGTAAATTGCAGATATTTTTCGTTTTCGGCTGCACGTTTGTAAATATTTTTCGAAAACATACGAAAATAAGTAAAAACAATAAGAAGTAAGATTAATAAACTAATAATGGACGCTTTTACAAACATTGAAACTATGCATAGTATGAACGTAACTAATAACATAAATTTTGAAAGCTCATCAACACCATATCTCCCGTACATAAAATTTGCAAATTTGTCACGCCAACTCATATATTATCACTCCTGTTCTGCCTTTTTCTGATACATTTATATTATATTCGTAATTTTGCAAAAGCAAGAACAGAAAGGGACATTTAACATTTAAGTCACAAAAGTTTACAAAATTGACAAAATATTAAAAATTATCAAATTAGAAAATGTAAAAATTGTTACAAACTATCAAATTAGAAAATGTAAAAATTGTTACAAATTATCATTTACATTTATATAATAATAATGTAAAATTGCAGCGAACGATAACATAGATAAAAATGTTTCAAATGTATATAGAATGAAAATATTTCAAGTAAATATTCTATATATATATGGAGGGTAGATAATGCACATACAAAAAAGCAGTTGGTTAAAACATTGGGATTTTATCGTATTAGATTTGCTGTGTCTTAATGTTACATTTATGATTGCTTATTGGCTTAGATTGGGATTTGGCAATATGTATGCAGAACCAGAGTATAGAATGATGGTTGTAATTATGATGATTCTGCATTTCTGTATTGCTTTTTTTTCGGATTTTTATTCAGGAATTCTCAGCAGGGGATACTTTGTAGAGTTTAAGTTAGTAGTAGCTCATAACATTGTATTAATGGCGTTGGCATTTGCATATTTATTTGTTACTCAGAACAGTGGAAATTTTTCAAGAACAATATTGGTTGGATTTTTATTCCTAAATATATTTGCCATGTATTTGACCCATATAGTTCTTAAGAAAATAAGATATGCAACAGGTAAGGTTACAAACAGTACAGTACAGTTGATGTTACTTGCAGATGAGAAAGATGCAGCTGAAGCAATTAAGAAAATAACTGACGGACCGGACAAAACAAGACAGATTATGGGAATAGCACTGAGAAAAGAAGACACAAATGTCAGTGAAATAAATGGGATTCCAGTTGTGTCAAGAGGCAGTGAAATATATGAATATGTATGCCGAAATGTAGTTGATGGTGTACTGATTTGTCTTGACATGACAAATACACCTGAAATCGAAAGAATTACTAAAAAGTTCCTTCAGATGGGAATTACAGTATATTTAGAGATGAACATGTTTAGCGATGGACTGCCTAATGCACACTTTGGTCACATAAATGATATGAGTGTACTTACAACCAGTACAAAGACAGTTTCGTTATATGAACTGTTTTTAAAGAGAACTTTAGATATTGCAGCGGGCATTGTAGGATGCCTGATCACGGCAATATTATATATTTTTGTGGCACCGGCAATTAAGATTGCAGACCCAAAAGGTCCGGTGTTCTTTGGTCAGGAAAGAGCAGGAAGAAACGGGCGTACATTTAAGATTTACAAATTCCGTTCAATGTATTCAGATGCAGAAGAACGAAAAAAAGAATATATGGACAAAAACAAAATGGATGGACTGATGTTCAAACTGGACAATGATCCCAGAATCATTGGCAGCGGACCTGATGGCAGTAGAAAAGGACTTGGACATTTCTTAAGAAGCACATCCATTGATGAATTCCCAAACTTTTGGAGCATACTGAAAGGCGATATGAGTCTGGTAGGTACAAGACCACCAACAATGGATGAATACCAGAAGTATGAACTACACCACAAGAGCCGCCTTGCTACAAAGCCGGGACTTACAGGTATGTGGCAGGTAAGTGGACGCAGTGATTTTACTGACTTTGAAGAAGTTGTAAAACTGGACAACAAATATATAGAAAACTGGAGTTTTGGACTTGATATAAGGATTATATTGAAGACCATTATTGTAGTACTTGGAAAGAAAGGCTCGCAATAGACTGAAATAAAAGGCATTTAATAAAGTATATACTAGTAGAATGGAGAAAAATGAACAGTAATTTTTATGACCAATCAAAGAAACATGTGTTTATAGTAGGATGCAAAGGCATTCCTACAAGATACGGCGGATTTGAGACATTTGTAGACAAACTTACAGAATATAGAACCGATGAAAATATTCAGTATCACGTAGCAAGAATCCTGGATGATAAGGAATATGACCCTCAGAACACAGAATATCAGTATAACAATGCACATTGTTTTGACATAAAGCAAAGAACAGGTGGACCTGCAAGGGCAATCTTTTATGACATTGACGCAATTAAGTATTGCATCAATTTTATAAAAGAGCATAACATAAAGGATCCTATTGTGTACGTGCTTGCATGTAGAATAGGACCTTTTATTGGAGGGTTAAAAAAGAAAATCCACAAGCTTGGCGGCAAACTTTATGTAAATCCGGATGGACATGAATGGAAGAGAGCAAAATGGAGTGCACCTGTTAGAAAGTATTGGAAACTTTCAGAAAAACTGATGGTAAAACATGCGGATTTTCTGGTGTGTGACAGCTTAGGCATTGAATCTTACATAAAGGAAGATTACAAAAAGTATAGTCCTAAAACAACATTTATAGCCTACGGCGCAGAAACAAGTGCTTCAACATTAAAAGACGATGACAAGAAGGTTTTAAACTGGTATGGCAAATTTAATATCGAGCCAAAGAATTATTATCTGATAGTAGGAAGATTTGTTCCTGAGAACAACTTTGAAGTGATGATAAAAGAATTTATGAAGTCAAAGACTAAAAAAGATTTGGTTATTATCACAGGATATGAAGGAGTTGGCTTGTATGATGAGTTAAAAGAAAAGACTCATTTTGATAAAGATAAGAGAATCAAATTTGTAGGAACAGTATATGACCAGCAACTTTTAAAGAAAATCAGAGAAGACGCATATGGATACCTTCACGGACATTCTGTTGGTGGTACAAACCCAAGTCTTTTGGAAGCCCTTGGAAGAACTGATTTGAATCTTCTGTTTGATGTATGTTTTAACAGAGAAGTAGGACAGGATGGAGCAAAATACTGGACAAAAGAGTACGGTCTTTTGGCACAGATGCTTGAAAGAGCAGATAAGATGTCGGCTGAAGAAATAGAAGAATTGGGTACAAAAGCAAAAGAGAGAATTGACAAGTATTATAGTTGGGAATATATAACTAAAAGATACGAAGAATTGTTTACCAAGTAGTCTTAGAAAGGTTTTTGAATGAGAATATTACATTATGCATTAGGATTCCCACCTTACAGAACGGGAGGATTAACTAAATATTGTATAGACTTGATGCTACAACAAAAGAACAAGGGACATGAGGTAGCAATGATGTGGCCAGGGGCTTTTAGCCTGACTGGTCATTTTGTGCGTTTAAAAAAGGATAAAAAAACTGTAGAAAATGCTGAAATAGATAGCTATGAGGTGATAAATCCACTGCCTGTTCCATTGGATGAAGGTATTATTCTCACAGAAGAATTTACAAAAAAATGTCCAAATCCAAAGGTTTATAAAGAGTTTTTGGAAGAGTACAAACCTGAAGCAATACATATTCACACTTTAATGGGATTACATAAAGAATTTGTCAAGGCTGCAAAGAAACTTGAAATTCCGGTAGTTTTTACAAGTCATGATTATTTTGGAATATGTCCAAAAGTAACTATGTTTAGAGACGACAAAATATGTGATGGAGACTGTAGTAATTGCTTTAAATGCAATGAAAATGCGTTGTCTCTTAAAAAGATAAAAATATTACAGTCCGGGCTTTATAGAACATTAAAGGACACAGCTGTTGTTAAGAAACTTAGAAAAGCTCACAGACAGGAGTTTTTTGACGAAGAAAAAGCAGGACAAGATGATGTGGAGTTGCAAACACCAAATACTCCGATATATGAAAATGTGTCGAAAAGTCTGCTGAATGAAAAGACATCAGGCAATCAGGTAAACCAGAAGTTTGAAAAAATGGTATTGGATGGCGCAGAAAACAGATACGACAAGTTGAGAAAGTATTATATGAGCATATTGTCATTGGTTGATACAATTCATTTTAACAGTACCGTAACTGAGTCTGTATATAAAAAGTTTTTGCCAAAAGATACAAATGGCAAGGTAATAAATATCAGCCATAACAGCATTGCAGACAACAGAAAAGCAAAAAACTTTGACAGCAAAGAACTTCGTATTACATATTTAGCACCGGCGAAGAATTTCAAAGGTTATGGAATCATGAAGCAGGCACTGGATGAAATCTGGATACAGAACAGCCATGATGTACACCTGACTATGTACAATGAAGCTTTAACAAATGCACCGTACATTACTGTAAATGACAGATTTGAATACAGTGAGTTGGGCAATATTTTTGACAATACCGACGTATTGATTATGCCAAGCGTGTGGTATGAAACTTTTGGCTTTACCGTTCTTGAAGCGTTAAGCTACGGTGTGCCGGTTATAGTCAGCAAAAATGTAGGTGCAAAAGATTTGCTGGATGATGGCAAATATGGAATGATTGTGGAACCTACAGTAGAAGGTGTTAAAAACGCAGTTCTTGAACTAATAAGCAATAGAGAAAAACTGTCATGGTACAACAACAATATTGTAAAGGACTTTGACATGGAACAAGTGCTGACTTCAGATAAAAAAATCATGGAGCTGTACAAGTAGAATATTAAATTAAAGGGAGATAAGAATGGGAGTACCAAAAGTAATACATTATTGCTGGTTTGGAAAAGGTGAGATGCCTGACAAAGAAAAAGAATGTATTGAAACATGGAAGAATTATTTTAAAGACTACGAGTTTAAATTATGGACAGAAGAAAATTTTGATTATGAACAATGCAATTTTGCAAAACAGGCTTATGATGCAAAAAAGTATGCCTTTGTAAGCGATTATGCAAGGGCTAAACTACTGTATGAATATGGTGGCTTATATATGGATACTGATGTAAAAGTGTTAAAGGAGTTTCCTAAAACAGACAGTGAAAAAGGATTTATGGGATTTGAAAGAAGAGCTTTTTTAGGAACAGCAGTTATTGCAAGTGAAAGCCATAATGAAAATATAAAACAACTATTAGAATATTATGAAAATCATGATTTCGTACAAAAGGATGGCAGTTTTGATAATATAGCTAATGTTTCGATATTAACAGATATAATGAAAGAAAAAGGATTGGTGCTAGGTGGTGAAAGACAGGTTGTTGACGGGTTTGAAATCTTTAACAGAGAAGTTTTTTATCCTAAAAAATTATCCGAAAAAGAGTTTAGGGTAACTGATGAAACCAGTGCTATTCATATGTGTTCCAACAGCTGGCTCAGTGAAAGGGAGCGAAAGAGGGGAAACAACAAGATATGGATTGAAGTTGTAAGACCTACTCTTAGAGCATTGAGAAGTATGGGAATAAAGATAATAGGAAAAGAAAGAATTAGAAAAATAGAAATAAAATTAAGAAATAAACTGAGGTAGATAAATATATGTGGAATGACGTTTGTGCAAAAGTTTTCAAAGAGTGTGTAGAAGAGTTTAAAAATAGCAATATAAGATATTTTGTTCTGAGAAACTATCAAAAACTCCCGGCAGAAAACATTGGAAAAGATGTAGATATTATTGTTGAACCAAAGAAATTAAAAAATGCAAAGAAAATCTTAAAAAGTGTTTATGCAAAGAATAATCTTAAATATTACGATGAAGCTATTATCGATAAATTACATTGTATGCATGGAATGGGAGTTGAGAATAACACAGGTATTCATATTGATTTGATAGGAGGCTATCTTGTAAGAGGATATGAAATATATACATTTGATGAATTATATAGTCACACAAAATGGTATAATGATTTCTGCGTATTAGACGAATTTTTTGAAGGTATTATGTTGCTAATATACAAGCAGTTTGGATATCAAAAGCCAAAGTTAAAACAAGCATATAGAGATGATATATATGAAACATATGCTAATTACACTGAAGAATTTCAGCAGGAATTAATTAGAGTTACATCAAAAAAACTTGCAGGAGAAATTATTAACGACATTAAAAAGAAAGACTTTGACAATATGCTGAAAAAATCAGGAGAATTAACAAAGGCTTTGAAAAAATATGTTAATAAGAAGAGATTTTTTAAAACCAGATTTAGAAAAATAAGATTTTTGTGGCAAAGAGCTGACAGAATAATTTTTAGATATAGAAAATATACAAGAGCGTTTGCAGTGTTAGCTCCGGATGGTACAGGGAAAACCACATTTTTGGACGCATTAATTAAAGAACTGAATTACTATTATGTAAATGATGAAAAAGACGAAAGATGTCATGTATATCATTTTAGACCAACAATTTTGCCAAATCTTGGAGCTGTTGGTGAAAAGGCAGGAATTATGGAACAGGATACGAATTGGACTGATCCACATAGAAATAAGCCGGCAAATCCACTGAGCTCGTTTGTTAGAATTGCGTACTACACATTAGATTATATTTTAGGTTGGCAAAAATGTGTCAGACGTGATGTGCATTATGATAGATTTACAGTTTTTGACAGATATAGTTATGATTTTATAGTTGATCCATTAAGAACAAAATTAGGGCTTCCTACATGGGTTAGAAAGTTTTTTGTAAGACTAACACCACAACCTAAGATTGTATTTGTGCTTGACGCAAATCCGGAAATTATATATGCAAGAAAACAGGAGCTGACTAAAGAAGAAATAACGAGACAACTTGGAGTATATAGAAAACTAGCTGATAGTCATAAAAGATTTCGTAAAATAAGTGCAGAACAAACACCGGAAGAAATGGCAAAAGAAGCAGTAGAAATAATATTAAATCAGTATACAGAAAAATTGGAGAAATAAATGAATAAAACAAAGATATTTGTGTCTGCTTACGCATGTGAACCAGGCTTGGGATCAGAAATAGGTGTGGGTTGGCACTGGATTTTGGAAATGTCAAAGAAATTTGAACTGTGGGTGCTTACAAGAAAGAGCAATCAAAACAGCATAGAAGAATGGATGGACAAACAAGACAAAGAATATGATATACATTTTATATATTTTGATTTGCCAAAGGCTTTACGTTTTTGGAAAAAAGGTATGCGAGGTGTAAGAACATATTATACAATATGGCAGACTCTTACAAACAAATTGGTAAAAAGAACAATGATAGATAATGATATACATATATATCATTTACTTACATATGGAAATTCATTGTGGAAAGCAAGCAAATATGGAATGAATCAGATCTTTGTATGGGGACCTACAGGTGGTGTAGATACCATACCGGCAGAATATTCAAAATATTATGGGAAAAAATCACGTTTGGTAGAATTTGTAAGACGAAGCATAGTGAAAACACTACCGCTAAATGTTGGCTTTAATAAAAGATGTAAAAAAGCAGACTTGATTTTATGTAAATCCAACAATATGTATAATGCCGTTCCTGAAAAGTATAGAAAGAAAGCTACATTGTTTACAGATGTGGCTGTAGATATGAATGGAATAGAAGCTGTTCCTAAGGCATCAGGTGGAAAAATAAAGTATATTGTTGTAGGTAAATTGGATGCATGGAGAGCTTTTGATGTTTTAGTTGAAGCTTTTGCAAAGGCATATGAACAGAATTCAAATATAGAATTGTCTATTGTAGGAAAAGGTGCAGACGAAGAACGCATTACTCAACTTATCAAAAAAACAAATATGGAAAATACGATTCATATGTTGGGTAAACTTTCCATGGATGAATATTTCGAAAAGATGAATGAAGCTGATGTTATTGTAAATTCAAGCTTGAAAGAAGGAGCAGTAACGGTGGCTTTTGATTCAATGGCATTATCTAAACCATTGATATGCGTAGATACAGGTGGATATACAAGATACTTTAACAATGATAATGCAATAGTGCTGAAACGAGGAAGCAGAGCAGGGCTGGTTGATGATTTGACAGAAGCAATTATTAAACTGACAGATGAAGATTTAAGAAAAAAACTTGGCAGTCAGGCTCATGCAGATGGAATGAAGTACACATGGGAGTACAAAGGCGAGGAAATATATAAAATTTTGAAAAAAGTGTTATTGAATAAACGAAAGGATAAGGAATGAAAAAATTTATTTTTATTTCACCAGGAAGTGAAACCAGCAAACAAATGCTAGCTGATTTGCAGACATATAGAGCAAAAGATTTTTTGTTCATTGAGGAACCTTATGTCTTTAAAAATAAACTTATCAAAAAAATGTTTGAAATATACTTCAAAATTAATTCAAGAATAAAATTGCCATTTAATAAACTATGGAAAAATCAGTTTATTATTAATCATCTTAATTTTAATAATAAAGATGAATACTATGTTATTTTAGGAAATGGAAACTTTAACTATTATTCAAGTGATATGTTGAATGAAAAAAAGAAAGAGTATAACATTAATTACATTGTATATTTTATAGATCCGCTGTCTGGTTTGATGTCTAATTTTATGGAAGATAATATTAGAAAACTAGAAAAAAAAATGGTGTATACATTCGATTATAAAGATTCAATAAAGATGAATGTTAAGCATACAATGAATCTTTATTCAAAGAAAAATATTGAAAAAGGTGAAGTTGAAAAAAATTCGGTATATTTTGTAGGAACAAACAAAAGTGGAAGAGTATATGATTTAAATAAAATCTATCAAATGATGAAGAACGAAAATATAAAATGTAAATTTAGTATCGTGAATGTGGAAGATAAAGATAAAACCATGGATGGCATTGATTATAATATTAGAAAGAGTTACGATGAGGTCTTAAATGAAATACAGTCATGCGAATGTATTTTAGAAATTTTGCAGGAGGGACAAAGTGGAGTAACGTTGAGATATTACGAAGCAATTTCGTATAATAAAAAACTTATAACGAATAATAGTCTGGTAAAACAGTTACCTTATTATAATCCCTCGTATATGTACATTTATGAAAATGTCGAAGATATAGATATGGAATGGATAAAAAAAGATATAAAGGTTGACTACAACTATGATGATAGATTTTCACCAGTACAGTTTATTGAAGAAATTAGAAGAAATGTAGGAGTATAATATGCTTAGAAGCAATAATTTTAAAGATATTATTAATATAAAAAAACCAGATAAAGAAATACAGTGGCTAGTAGTTGTGCTGTTCGCATTGAAAGCATGGGGGTATTCTCAAAAAATACTGTTTTTAATATATGCAATGTTACTATTAGCCATTATAGTCAAATCAGGTAAAGTTATAATTCCGAAAATTAAAGGTCTATTTATATATGTATGTATATTTTTTGTGGCAATGTCGATAGGAATGATGAAATTTCCGATAGGGTTAGTAGAAAAGGATGTATATTATTATTTGCCTAATATTGTGGTAATTCTTCTAGGATTTTATTTGGCTTTTTATTATTCTGAAAAGAAATCTATAATAAAAACATTATGCGTGAGTGGATTGGTGTCATCGATAATTGGATGGGGGAGATTAATATCAAATCCAAGTAATTTTTCAGATTTTAACAAATTAAGAAGTAGTTTGAGTGGTAATATATATGAAATAGCAATAATAGTTGCGATAGTTATATTTTTTAGAATTATCTGCAAAGAATGTGTGTTCTCAAAAATTAAAGATATAGGAATAATCTTGGTTCTAACGATGCAAGTATTATTATCTATGGGGAGAACACAAATTATAATATTAGTATGCGGGTTAATTTTAATTATGTTTGAAGCTATGTTATTTTATGAAGACAAGTATAAAAAAATAAAAACAATTTTACAAATATTTATAATATCAGGATTGGCTATAGCATTTGTTATGTTTGTTGTTCCAGAAGATATGACCGATAATTTATTGGATAAATTTGAAAATACTACAACAGAAATCGATGCTACAAATGAGTATAATTCCACGGAAGATGTAATGAAAAATTGGAGAGGATACGAAACGCAATGTGCTGAAAGACAATGGAAAAATTATAACTTATTGGAACAAATTATAGGTGGGGGATTAGGAAAAGCTGTATCTGTTCAGTTTGTTCCATACACATGGAAAAGATTTGATATGATTTCTGGAAATAATGTTCCACTCCTTCATAACGGATATTATACCACATTGATAAAGGAAGGAATATTGGGAGTTATAGCATTGGTATGGATATTTCTTTCGAATGCGATATATATTTTCACAAAGAAATCTTTTAATGAAGAACAAAGAAAAATGCTTATTGTTTTATCAGCGGCATCAATTGGAGTAGCAATACAGACATATGTTATGAGAGGGATAGTTTCTCAAGAAACGTGTTTGAGTTGGGCATTGATGGTGGGATGGATTAACTACGATATAAAAAGGAAAATACCAACAAAACAAAGCTAACAGGAGTGAAAAAATGATTGAAGAAATAAAAAAGGATATATACAGGCGTACAGGAACTTATAAGCTCTCTTTTTGGAAGTATCAAAAATTAAAGAGACTTCCTCAAATTAAAATTGTAATAAGAAAGAGAAAAATAGACTATTATCGTAACAGAAGCAATATATTATGTACATATCACAAAGTAGTTATAGCTAGATATAAAACAAAGTACGGGGTAGACTTACCAGCTCGTTTGAATTTAGGAAATGGATTTATAATAGAACATATAAACGGAATTGTAATAAATCCATTAGTGAGTATTGTGGACAACTGCAATATATATAATGGTGTTACCATCGGATTGGAAAAAAGAGGTAAGCGAAAGGGTGTTCCAACTATAGGAAATGAAGTTTGGATTGGAGCAAATGCCTGTATTGTCGGAAAAATTAATATAGGAAATAATGTTTTAATTGCACCTGGGGCATATGTTAACTTTGATGTTCCTGATAACTCTATAGTTGTTGGTAACCCGGGAAAAGTAATTCACAATGATAGGGCAACAGAAGTCTACATAAGTAATTTGGTATAAAACGAGTTGTATTTTAAATGATTTTGTTTAACATTGGAAAAATATAGAGAGGATTATTGTAGAAAATATAATGAGAAAAATAGGTTTATTTGGATTGACATTTAAAAGTGGAAATAAGGGATGCTCAGCGTTAGCATATTCATTTTTGGAAATAATGAAAAAAGTAATAGAAAATGATGATGAGATAATAGTTTTTTCTTATTTACAGGATGAGGAAATTATTGGATATAAAGATATGAACATAAAGATTAATTCTTTTTCCTTAAAAGGATTAAAAAATATTCGAAAACTAGAAAAAGAATTAAAAAAATGTAATATTATATTTGATTTTACTGAAGGAGACAGTTTTTCGGATATTTATGGAGTGAAACGTGCAATAAAGGTTTCACTGACAAAGGAATTGGCAATAAAAAATAAGATACCATTAGTTTTAGGTCCACAAACATATGGACCATATAATAATTTTATTATAAAAAAATGGGTTAAAAGAATAATAAAAAAATCCAATTATGTCTGTGCTAGGGATGAAGCATCAGCTAAAAGAGTGGAAAATCTGACTAATGTAAAGATAGATTATTACACAGATATTGCATTTGCGTTACAACCTTCAAATGATGAATATGATTTAGGACAAAAAAGAAAAATGGGAATAAACATTTCGGGATTACTCATGAATGGTGGATATACTGGAGATAATCAGTTTGGATTAAGCGTGGATTATCCCAATTATATTCAGCAATTAGTAGAAAAAATTATTGAAGAAAACGTATATGAAATACATTTAATACCACATGTCATATCTGCAACATATGAAAGTATAGAAAATGATTTTAGAGCATGCAAAATTTTACAGGAGAAATATCCACAGGTAATAGTTGCACCTTCATTTGATACACCGATGGAGGCAAAAAAATACATGTCACAAATGAATGTTTTTACCGGAGCAAGAATGCATGCGACAATAGGAGCCTTCTCTATGAGCGTACCAACTATTCCATTTTCGTATAGCCCAAAATTTGAAGGCCTGTTTAACAGCTTAAACTACGATTATGTGATCCATGGAAAGACAATGTCAACTGAAGAAGCGGTGAATAAAACGATGGAATATATACACAATGTTGAAGAAATATCTGAGAAACAACAAATTTCGTTAAAATTAATAGGAGACAAATTAGAACGCTTTTATAATAAAATTCAAAAAATACTTGAAGAGGTATAATAAAAACTTCAGTGAAATAAATAATTAGGAGACAGTTAATGAAGATAGATAGAACAAAAAATGCGTCTAAGAACATATTATTTGGTTCAGTTTTGAAACTATATCAAATAGTGGTTCCTTTTATACTTAGAACTGCAATGATTAAATATTTAGGAATGGAATATATAGGATTGAACAGTCTGTTTATATCTATATTATCCGTACTTAATTTGGCAGAACTTGGCGTTGGAAGTGCTATGGTATTTAGTATGTATCGACCAATAGCTGAAGACGATGAAGTTACGATATGCGCATTAATGAGATTATATAAAATATATTACAGAGTGATTGGCTTAGTAATATTGATAATTGGACTAGCTATTACTCCGGCTATCCCTAAATTAATAACAGGAACAATCCCACATGGAATAAATATATTTATATTGTATTGGCTAAATTTGGGAGCGACAGTTGTATCTTATTGGCTTTTTGGATATAAAACATGTCTTTTGACGGCACATCAAAGGACATATGTTTCTAGTAGAACACTATTATGTACTAATAGCATACAGTATGTTTTGCAATTTGTTGCACTGGCTGTGTTTGGAAACTATTATTATTACTTATTTATTGCCCTATTTTTGCAGGCTGTAAGTAATATTGTTAGTGCAATAATAGTTGACAAAATGTTTCCTAATTATCATCCAAAGGGAAAATTAGATAAGGATGTAGTAAAACAAATTAACAGAAGAGTAAAAGATCTTTTTACAAACAAAATTGGAAATGTATTATTAAATTCGGTGGATTCAATTGTAATATCTGCTTTTCTGGGACTATCAAGCTTGGCTGTATATAATAATTATTATTATGTTATAAACTGTGTTATGGGATTTGTAACAATTTTTTACAATTCCATTACTGCAGGGATAGGTAATAGTATTATAGTTGAGACAAAGGAAAAAAATTACAATGATTTTAAAACATTTCAATTTATTGTATTTTGGATCGTAGCATTTTGTGGAAGTTGTTTACTTTGCCTATATCAACCATTTATGAAATTGTGGATTGGAGATTCGAGATATATTTTGCCGTTTGCAATGGTTATTCTTTTCTGCATATATTTCCTAAACTTACAAATGATAAGAGCTTTGGAAACATATAAGGATGCAGGTGGAATATGGCATGAAGATCGCTACAGACCATTGATAGCATCACTTGCCAATCTTGTAATTAATATAATATTAGTTCAATTTATAGGTTTGTATGGAATACTGTTATCAACAATTTTGTCATCGCTTTTAATTAATGTTCCATGGTTAATACATAATGTGTTTAAAAATATATTTAAATGTAGTTGTGTTGAACAAGTTAAGAATATGGCGAAGTATATAATTGTAGATGCATTTATTATGGCAATAACATATATGTTATGTAGTTTTATTGTGAGAGAGGGCTATCTTTCATTTGGAGTGAAGATGCTTATATCTGCTGCTTGCCCTAACATACTTACAATATTGGTATATTACAAAAATAGGGAGTTTCATTCTGCAATGAATATTGTCAGCAGAATGCTTCCAAATAAAATAGGAGTAGCAATTAGAAAATGGAATCAAAACAAAGAGATGTAGCGATAGATATATTAAAAGGACTAGCTATAATAGTAATTGTGATGTGGCATGCAGATAGTCCTTTTGCACAATACTTAAAATCATTTCACGTAGCTGTGTTTTTTATGGCTAGTGGATATGTGGCAAGTGATAAATACACCAAAAATATTAAAGGAATAGTAGTGCTGGCCAAAAAAAGAATAGTATCACTTTATGTACCGTTTGTGATTTGTAATGTTGCATGTATATTGTTTAATAATTTGCTTTTGAAAATGCATATTTATATGTCACTAACAGAAAGTGCCAATTTTACAGATGGAAGATATAATATAAAGCCATGGTATTCATTAAATGAAACAATAAAATTAATAGCAAAGACCTTTTTAGGAGAAGGAGCAGGTGGACTGGCAGGGGCATCATGGTTTTTAAAAACTTTGTTGGCTATAGTTATAATTAGTGCGTCTTTGCATTATATTGCACAATTCCTAAAAAAAGATAATGTAAGAAATATGTTTATTATTTGCTGTGCTGGAATTTGCTTGATGGGTGGGTATATTTTGTCTATAAAGTAAACGATGATTTTTGTTGGAACAGTGTTGACAAATATATTTTTATATGAATTAGGATATATGTTACATTATTATAAAAAAACTATAAACAAGTTATATAGTAATAAAGTAATAAATGTAGTGGCAATGGTGGTTTCAATATGTATATTAGTATTTAGTAGAAAGTATGGCAATATATCATATGCAAACAATACATACCATGATCCTTTAATTGTAATAATATCGGCATTGTCTGGATGGGTATTATTATATAATTTGGCAATGCTATTTGAAAAAAATAAAAATTTAACTAAAATGACTGCATACATAGGTAGAAATACTCTGCCGATATTACTAATACATTTTTTGGCTTTTAAGGTGGTTACGGCGCTACAGATTTTAATATATAATGAATCAATACATAAATTAGCAGCTTTCCCTGTGCTTAAAAGCGAAGGTATATGGTGGGTGTTGTATGCAATTGTTGGCATAATAGGATCACTTTTGTTGAATTGTGGGTATAAACAAGCAAAGGGAGTTTTGATTGCGAGAACAAGGAGAAAGAATAAATGAATAAATTAAAATCGATTGCTAAAAGACAATGGCATGAATATAAAACAGTAAAAACATTAAAGAAACAAGTAAAAAAATACATAGAATGTTCAGAAAAAATAACAGATGAGAAAATAAAAATTGATCGAGCAGATTATGTATTGGCTGTAGCAGTTCATAGTGTAGAAAAAGGACTGGGATACAAAAATATTAAAAAAGGTTTCGGTGAAGAAAAAACAAAACGAATATGTAAATTGATGGAAAATTATATTAACAATGGTTATCCACAAAATCTATTCGGTTTCAAAGAAGCATACGCTTTAATGGTAAGCTACATTAAATATAAAAACAGTGTAGGTGAGAACATTTCAGAAATAGAGAAAAGATTTGAAGAAATAAAGAAAAAGTGTTCTGACGAAATGCAGAGCAATGATTATAAAGTTGGAGGGATTGTTTACAAAAAAGATGATATCCAGTGTAAAAATCCAAACGAGATTATTGCATTTAAGAAAAAATGTCACAGCATAAGAAATTATGCAAAGGAAGATGTTAGAGAAGAAGACATTATTGATGCCATTAATTTGGCAAATATGTATCCGTCAGCATGTAACAGACAGCCGGTATCATGTTATTACACTTTGAACAAAGAGGATATAGCCAAGGTTGATAACATTGTTCCGGGAAATGTACCAATAAGAGGAACCACACCTAATTACTTGGTGGTTACTTCAAAAATGTCTCACTTTAGCACAGATGAATATAATCAATGGTATATTAATGGTGGAATATACTTGGGATATTTGAGAGAGGCATTGTGCATTAAG